>JAGGXG010000065.1 GCA_021163175.1 Thermoplasmata archaeon | reverse complement strand
TGTCAATAACACCATCTACACCTTATGTTGGTGAGCAATTTACTATAATGGCTTTAGATCAAGGCACACCAATAAATGCGACAATCTATTTCGACAACAGACAATACACATCTCCAGCAACGATTACAGCATTGCTACCTGGAAATTATACTATAAGAGCAGAGGCAGAAGGCTACAATCCAGCTGAAATTAAGATGGAAATACTACAACCACCAGAAATAACCGTGTCTGGAAACGAAGCTGGTAAGCCAGTTCATATAACAGTTTCAAGGACTGGTTCATACTACATAAAACTGAACGGTACAACAATACATTCGTTTAGCGGTAACACAACATTTACTCCAACCAATCCAGGTACGTATGAAATATACGATAGTGAAGATAGATTACTGCAATCATTTACGGTAGAGAAGAAAGGATTTTCATTAGATTTAGGAAACTTTGGTAAAATACTGAAGAAGAATTCAAACATAATACTTGGGGCAATACTAATCGTATTGGTAGTTATTTTACTAAAAGGCGGTAAAAAGGAAAAGGCTTCGCACATAACCATGAGGTCTGTTGGAATAAAATCTCCATTAAAAGGTGGTGAGGCATGAAGAACATAAAAGGTTTGGTTAAACAAATAACTGACAAAGTGATGAATGTATTTAAGATAGAAAAAGTTAAAGGAGAATACTACGTAAAAGTAGATAGTCCAGAAGAATTCAGGAAAACTGTCCAAAAGACGGTTAGAATGGAGTTGGCTAATTTGTTAAGAGAAAACATGGATTTAAAGAAGCAGATAAAAGAGTTATCAAAAACAATAGATGTTTTGAAACAAGAAAGAGAACAACTGTTAATGCAAGAGGTACAAAAACAAAAAAGCATTATAGCTAACATAATAAAATCAGCTCAATACAACCTATTCTTCGATTTAAAAAAACCAGTCAAAATACTTACTCAAGATGGTAACTTTTTCGTCGATGAAAACGGTGTAGAGAAACCATACTTACAGGGAATTAGATTGGTACAGCTACCAGATAACGTTAAGATAGAGCTTATACTTTCACATAAAAAGAAAACAAAGAATGTAAGAGATTTATCGTTCCTATCTCCATACCCACCATTAACCATAAGAAACCTGTTCTACTTACCGCAAAACTTACAAGCTTTGATAAAACAATTGAGAATGGGTTTGTTGGTAACGAACGTAACTGATGAGGGTTATCTACTAACTGGCTCTCTACCAGTTTATCTAATTCCACCAAGAGAAAGAGATAAACCAAAATCTGTTAAAAAGGGTGATAAATAGTATGAGACCACAATACATAGAGATAGACCTTGATGAATTAAGGGCAAGAGATCCAGATATGGCTAAGCTGTTCGTTCAATTTTTCAGAGAGTACAACAACTTGAGATACGAATATGATAACCTAAACAAAAAGTACATTAAACTACAGACCCAATACAACATTTTACAGAGCGAAAACAAGAGGTTGAGGTCTGAAATAGAAACATTGAGAGTTCACGTGTCGAGATTAACTGATAGATACAATAAGTTAATACAGGAGAAGAACAACATAAGGTTGGAGTTTGAAGACATGAAGATGAAGAAGGGCATGGCAGAATTAGCTAAGATGAACATCATTGAACAATTAGAAGAGATGTACGAGAGATTATCCAAGATGTACTTGGCAGACCCAGTTAGAATAGCAAAGTCGGAAATGATAGACAGCGTAAACTCTGTGTTAGGCATGATGAGAGCATTAATTAAAGAATTGAGGGTAGGTATGTATGGACAAGTTGCTGGAGAGACTGAACAGAAGTGAGGAATTTAAAAGGTATTTGTCCCCTACTTTAGAGGAATTGTTTAACTCTTGCGTTCAATTAGAAAAGTATTACGACCAGTTTAGAGTTATGTCCAGTCATGACTTACTACCAACTATCGACATGATTTGGGAAACCATTACTCTGGCAGATAGAATTAGGGGCATTGTTAAAATGCTTATAGAGAAGGAAAGCCAGAAACAACAATCAAAGATACCACCAAATGCGTATAACACGTGGAAAGACTCTTGGGCAAAATTTGAAAAGAGATTAGAAGAGTTGAAAATGAACATAACAAATGTGGCTATAGGTGGCAAACAGGCTGTTAAACTGAAGATTTTCAGCTTTATAGCAGACTATGTTAGCTTTATCAGAGCTAACGTTTATCCTGTGTTCAAAAGCTATGCAAATGTAATATCAGTTTATCCAGAACAGATATTTGGCACTATCGAATCAAAATTTGCTGTTATGTTTATTAGGCGATTTACCAAAACTATAATTAAAGAGGAAGAGGAATGAGGTTGAGATAATGCCGTATGCGGTTGTTGACTTCACACAACAAGCAAAAGAATACTGTACATTCGACACGTGGAACATAAAAATCTATGTTTATTCAGATGATGGCTACCTAATCGAAGAAAGACCGTTTAACGACGCAGAACTTGAAGGACTAAGAGAACAAAAAATTCCTGTTGTGTTTAAGCTTGATACATCTTCGTGTAGAATTCCAAATGAATATTTGTTGTTAGCTACTCTGAGGGTGAAATGATGGTGAAAGATTTCATAGCCATAAAAGATTTTGATTGTCCCTGGTGTTCGAGAATAGAGATAGCAACAGTATTAGCTGGTAACACGAATGTAGATTTATTGTTTGCTTCGTCTGGTGACCCAAGAGTTAACGAATTGGGTAAACAAGTAAGTGTAACATATGAAGCATTACCAATTGGTATCTATAGAGGTAAATTATTAAACTTCTCAAGAGATATATTATTTATGGCATTGTTATTTGTTGATGAATAGGTGAGAACGTGGGAATAATAAATCTTCCAAGCTCAAAAAGAAGCTTCAACTGTAAAAAAGAAGAAGTGGACGGAGTGACTTTTCTAAAGTGTGAGCCAATAGAGAGGAAAGGAGACATAAAAGTGGCACTAACAGATGAACCAATAATGTTCAGAGTTGATAAAGACAGCGGTAAGTTCGAGCTTATAAGTGATGGTGGAGCAGACCCAAAAACCATTAAGGAGCTTGATAAATACTTAAAGTTCTTCATATAGGTGATATAAAGTGGAGGCAGAAGAAATGGTTAAACGTATCTTGGGAAAGAGATCTAATCAAGGGGTATTCAATAAAATAAAGAGTTTCCTTGAAGGTTGTATTGAAGAGATAAAGAGGTTCAAACCATGCCACTAAAAAATGAATCCCAAATAGAGATGAAGAAAGATAATGACGTTTTCATAGCAGGAGAAAAACTAAGTAAAATAGACATAGGTGCAGACGTTGACTTGATGATAGCAGTAGCTAACCTGATAAAGCTTGAAGAACACTATGCAAATAGCTATGAGTTTACAAGAGACGATATATTCCTAAAGCTATGGCATGAAACAAGAATGGATAGAGGAAAACTGATGTCAACTTTACTAAAAACGCTTGGAGTAGATCTTGATAAGATAGAAAGAAAAGGGGACACTTGGTGTACAAATAAACATCACTTATCCACATGGTACGGTCTAAGGGAGTCAGCCAGCAAATACATAGCAGAAGGTAAGTTTGACATAGCTAAACTGTTGCTTGAAGTATCAACCAAAGAGATGGCAAGGTTCTGGATAGACATAGAATACATGAAAGGAAACATAAAACCAGAAAAACCTTAAT
>JAGGXG010000012.1 GCA_021163175.1 Thermoplasmata archaeon | reverse complement strand
ATAGTATGAAATCAAAAGCCATCCGTGCCTTCTCTTTCTTCACTCCCAGCTCTTCCTCAACTTCTTTTCTTATCTCTTCCTCTTTCTTCTTCATCATCTCTTGCAACTTACGCTCCACAACTTCCCAAGATGGTGGGCCTTCAATTCTGTAACCCTCCTTTCTCAGCATCTCTATGATTTTCTCCTTGTCTATTTCACCACCACCTTCTTTTATCATACCTAATTGCTTAAGCAACTCTTTCATCTTGTTCACTTGCTGCAAATCTTCTACTATTCTCTCTGTGATGTCCTTCTTCTCTTCTGACTGAGTAGATGTTTCATTTCCCTTCATCACAATGTTCGCTATCAACTCTTTCATCTCTGCCAATTCTTGCCTTAGTGCCTCCATTGCCTCCTCTTTCTTTTGCATCTCAGCTTGCAATGCTCTCTCTTTCATATCTTCAAGCTCTTGTAGTATCTTTGAAATTACCTCTTGCTGTTGTGAATCTTTTTGCCCACCAAATGCCAGCTCAAGAGCTTTAATCTGTAGAATCATCTTTTTAATATCTTTCATCACATCATCATCACTACCTAACACTATTCTCTGTGCAATAGGGGCAAGTGCAGGACGGGCATCCTGGGGAGCATTTGAGAGAATCTCTGCCGCTTGGGCAAACTTGCCCAACTTTTCTAAAGTTTTATCACCCTCTTCCATACTTGCAATATACCTTTCTGCCTCTTCTTCGCTCAATCCTTCATTCATTAACCTCTTCTTCATCGCTATTTTCGCCAACTCATTCATTTTCACCACCTTCTTTATTCACAATTTCCATTCGAGGTGGGGCTTCTGCCATTTTCCTCAACGCATTCCACATTGCAAATTTCTCAAGCTTCTCCCTAGGTAGCATTGCCATCGCAGCATTTAACTGTGTGGTTAGCTCTTGCAGTAATCTGTTTGCCTCTTGCAACTCTACTTTTAACGCCTCATTTTCTGCAATAGCATAGTAATATTTGCTCCGTAGCTCTAAAAGCTTCTCAGCATCAGTTTTTGCCTCATACAGAGCAATGAGAAGTTCATCCATGGTCTCCATGAATTTTTGAGGGTCATCTTTGTATTTTTTGATTTCATTATACCATTTCTCCGTCGGAATGTGTGCAATCTGCAGAAGCATAAAAAGCGTGGTAATCCCAAGCCCCTCAATAATCTCTGAGAACCAAGCTTGGCGTTTTGCATACGCTGCTATCTGCTGTGCGAATGTTCTATCTAAAAGCTTTAATGATTCTGCAAGCCTGAGAGAGGTTTTGCCCTCCCCCTTCTCTTTGCTTTCCTCCTTTGATTTTCCCTCTTTCTCCTCTTTGTAAGTAACTCTGTCATACTGTGCTTTGAGAGCCTCTTTGACTGCATCTTTTAGCACTTCATACTCTTTTTTACTGTTTACTTTTACTTTAAGAGTTAACTCATCCTCTCCATTTGTAAAGCGAAACTCTGCGTAACCATAGCGGTATGGAACTTGTCTGTATTTCAGAAGATACCCTTTCCCCGACTGGACAAAGTTCATTAGCTCTTCTTTGCTTACTTCCACAACTTCCATAATAACATATATGTGCTCATTATATAAATTCTTTTCCTTTGTGTTTACATTACTGTTTACACTGTTCACATCTGTTTACCTTTTGCAGGGAACATAGTGTTCCCTGGCTTCTACTTGCACACTGTTCACATCTGTTTACATTTTTGTTTACATTTGTTTACATTTTGTTCACCTGTTTACATTTTGCTTGCAGAGGTCGTGGAACACTGATTCTCTATGCAACTGTTTACACTGTTTACATTCTGTTCACGTTGGATTTATGTAAACAGTAGTTAAGCTTTATGAGGGCATGTAAAGCCTTAATAGAGGGTATGAAATGGCGAAAATCGGGGCGAAAAGGGGTAAAATCTTATAAAATGCGAAGGAGTGGTAGATGAGATGGTGGAAGATAGTGAAGCCCTGAGAGGTGGTGGGTGGTCTCATCAAGTTGCGTGAGTTTTTCATACTACATCTTGCTGTTAATGTGAACAGAATGTAAACAAAACGGATTAATGTAAGTCTATAAGAGTCCTTTAATCCTGGTGAGGATAAATTTGGTAGTTAACTTCAGGTTAACAACTGAGTGGTGATATGGTAATTTTGCACGAAAGGTTTATATACAAGTATGCATATAGGTATCTGTGGAGGTGAAAAAGATGTCTGAGAAAGCATCTGAAAATATAGTGCAGGGCACGGTTGAGCCCCGCCGTGCCCAGGACCGCATGAGCGGGCAGGGGCTGTTAGTTGAGGAGGTGAGCTAAATGGACATCTGTGTGGACATAAACAAGCTGCTGTGGGACTTTGAAGCATGCAGAGCAATGCAGATGTGCGAGGAGGAGGTGCAGTGAGATGATAACAGTGAAAGGAGAAAGATGGCGATGCGTATGGAGAGGGCTTTCATCCTCCCCCGCATGGGCAAACAACGCAATCGTAGAGTTTGTCACATACTGCAACGATAAAAACGAGTGCATAGACTTCCCTGCGTGGTTTGAGAAAGATTATCAAAGATTGTATCACAAGATTTTAAGAGAGAGAAAGTATGCATACAAGCGTGAGGAGGTGAGAGAATGAGCGGAATTGAGCAAGCGGTCAAGGTATTCGCAGAACTGAGGGGGGAGTTTGAGAAGCTCTCCCCTCAGTATTTTGCAGTCACAGGGCTATCACGGGGTGAGGCTTTTGCATTGATTTACAGCGAAGCGTGTAAATTTGAGAGGATGCTAAACATTGAACAGAGAAAGCAGAATCATGGTGAAGAAAAGGCAACGGAGAAGCAGATTAAGTATATTAATAATCTCAGAGCGGACAATAGTGCAGCGACGAAGATAATATTTCAGTATCTGCAAGAGAAGGGTAAGGAGAAGATAGAAGAGTTGAGCAAGGAGGAGGCATCAGCGTTGATTGATAAGATTCTAAAGGGTGATGGGCAATGAGACTCCCTCTAACCTTTTTATTTGAAATTACAATAAACACAGAGATTTTGAAGAGAATGGAACCACCAGATTACCATAGACTCAGAGATTTAGCAAGATACAGCGATAAGTTCTTGCAGCATAGGATATTTGTGTATCATCTCAGTGACATAAACAAAATCCGCAATGTTCTTAACAAATACGGCATTAAACTTCGCTTCCCAGCCCGTGCAGAACTTAAGAGATATGGACTCAGCTACAGCGGACTGAGTTTAGAAGTAGAGGGCATGGGAGATAGCTTTAAGATTACACAGTATTTCCCCGATGGCAGAGTGGAGACTCATATCATCCCACAGAAGCGGGTCTGGCGGGTTTACTTCCTTCTCAAAGAGTTCAACGAGCCAGTAGAGCCTGCGAAGCTGTGGGAGAAAATCTGCAAGGAGTTCGGAATTACACGGTTCTTCGACAAGAGCGGGAAGTTCCACAAAAACAGCTTTTTCGGCGATAGGAGAACTTACTTCGATTTCTATTACTTCCCCATCAAAATCTTAGAGCACATAGGAAAAGTGAGGCTTGGAAAGAAGCTGGAGGTGATAGGATGATACGGAGAGTAGAGTTCCACAGAGATTATCTTACTATATTTTTTGATGATGATTGGGTGAATGTGGAAGGAGCATACGCAAAAAAGATGAAAGAGAGGATAGAAAAGATTATGAAGGAGGTGATGTAAATGCTGAGATTCTGGGTAGTGAGAGATTCGAGAAGCAGAAAGGTGAGGATTGGGAGAGTATATACCACAGCGGAGCTAATCAGAAAGGGTGTGACTTGGACAGACAACTACGAAATATACAAACATAGATGGGATGTTTTCGATGTGTATGCAAAGGAGGTGGGCAAATGAAAATAATGAGGGATAGAAATATGATTGTGATAGCAGATACGGAGATAGAGGTGAGCTTAGATAGAGAAGAGTTCATAGAGGCATTGAAGGACTACTTGAGCAATGATGACAAGCTGTGGGAGATGGTAGTTGATGAAGTTTTCGAGTCAGGAGTGTGGTATAAGGATGATTGGTGTTTAGGGAGGTGATAAATATGGGAGATGAAAAAATTAGAAGAGATAGGGAGATAGAAATAAACAGCCAGATTGGAGCGTTATGGACACTAGTGCTT
>JAGGXG010000020.1 GCA_021163175.1 Thermoplasmata archaeon | reverse complement strand
CATTCTACAGTCGATCCTAACCCTCAAGGGTTTCCACCCAAGATGGTGTATTTACAAGTAGGTATCCGTGGAGGTGAAAAAGATGAACACAAATAGTTTCCACACCACATGGTGTATTTTAAACTTATCACGGGGAGAAGCTTTTGCATTGATTTACAGGTTTCCACACCACATGGTGTATTTTAAACCTGGATTACAGATCAAGTAATAGAGCGGGTTCATAAATATATTTTGATGTGGGAATTTTGTCAGGTTGGAAATAATGTAGAGGGTTTAAATACTCCTGACGCAATTCATGAATTGAGCTTAGAAAATCATATCCGTGGTTCCCTTTACAATTCCTAGATTTATCTTTTTAAGATATTTCTCACTTGGGAGCACATATATTGTTACAGAGTCATAATTCAAATCTATTATTTCCTTCAGTCCGTCTATCATCCTCTGCAGATTGCTCTCGGTGATATCTCCTCTAAATACAGAGTTTTGAATCCAGTGGAGATAACAGCGAAGAAATTTATTCACCTTTGAAACGCGTTCCTCTGCTACATCGTAAACAACGATTACATGCATCCTACCACCAGGCCCTGAATGCCCTATATTTTTTATCACCGATCACATGCTTCATGAGTTTGTAAGCTTCCAGTCTTAGAAGATATTTCATGCTTACTTTTCTCTTTAACCTCCGATGATAAATGGTTGAACTCATTCGGCTCTCCCACTCTCTTAGAAATTTTCTTTTTCCCTCTTCATTCAGAAACACTCCATTAAACTCTCTCCGAAAATCTTCACTTTGTATTATTTTATGATTTACCAGATGATGTATCATTCGATATACAACTGTGGGCTTGAATATATCGGCTATATCCAGAGAAAGGGAAAATCTTCTCGCAGAGGGTTCATGAAGATAGCTTATGCTCGGATTTAAGTAGGTATGGTATATCTCGGTTAAAACTGCAGAATAAAGAAGAGTATTTCCAAATGAAATCAGAGCATTAAGCTCGTTGGATGGAGGCCTGTATTCCCTCTTTTTCAGTAGAAAATGGCTCAATGTAATTTCCAAACTTCTATAATAGTTGTTCCATATTTGTGCTTCCCTATTCATTATCTCCTCTATGGTATCTCCCTCCACTTCTATGCCCCTAATTTTTTCTATGTATTCCCCAACATCCTTCCCGCTCTTTTGCAGATTTCTTATTATATTGTGTTTTATTCCCTCCACCATTTCCACAGCGATGTATTTTCTTTTTGGCCAGGAAATGTAATGTTTTGCCTGTGAAATAATAATCTCGCCAGATATGCTTTTCTCCCGGGGATAGAGGGAACCCTCATAGAATCCATAGGAGTTGAAAAAATGCACCACAATACCGGCCTTAAGGACAGTTCTTATCGCCCCAGATGAAAAAGTAACAGGTGCCAGGCATATGATATCCTCCACATTATGCAGGGGTACAGATCTCTTCTCATCCTTTCTAACGAGATATAAAGTGTTTCCCTCCCTCTTTATTATTGCCTCCTTTGTGATATACATACTTCTCATATCTATCACACCCAGCAGAAATCATGGTAGGAGCATTTCTTACATATTTTTCTCCCTTTTGCCTTAGGAGGCTTGCTTTTCTCCACAGCTTCAATAACTTCTCTCCCTATTCTCTCTATCTCCTCCTCATATTTCTCTGTTAATCTTACCTCCTCCACATACTTCTCTGTAGGAACGGCAATTCTGCCATGTGCCTCCACACCCCGTTCTTTAAGCCATCTGAGATAAAATATAAGCTGCATTTTTGCCGCATATAGCATAGCTCTGCTCTTTTTTACCTCGTAAATGTAGAGGGTGCCATCCTCTCTCCTTGCAAAATCTAGGGATATACTCTCTCCAAAAATATTCTTAACCTCCCTTTTGTAGGATTTTTCATGAAGCATTTTTCCCAGAAGTAGAAGCTCGTTCTCAAATCTTATATGCCTATAAGAATACCATGCGGCTCGAGGACAAACAAGATACTCGTGCACAAGCCCTCCGGTGAGTCTCTCATCCATACACAGCATCCTCCAAATTTACTATCACTTTATCACATTGAGGAATCCGAAACCGAGTGAGTTTTTCTCTCCTAAACCGCAGTCAAGTATGAATCTGTAGAATTTTCCATATCCCTTGGGAATTCTTTTTTGGAGAAGGCTCCAAAGTGAGCCTATGACAGTGAACTCCTTATCATCTTTCTTCAAAATCATAGCTACTTCCTTGTAAAATTTCAGGAGATCAAAAAGCTCCTCCTCAAGGGATAGTTCATCATCGTAAAATGCATTATACTTTTTTATCGCATTCTCTTTTATTCTTTCCAAAAAAAGCTCTACAGTATCTCCCTGCTCAAAGGATATGTACACTCCAGGCTTTTTCTGTACCACGATGGGCGTGGCAGTTATGAATTTCCCAGTAGGCTTGATTGAAAACATCTTTACTTCCACTATTTTAAGGGGAGTATCTGAAAGATAAATGTGGTTTTTATCCTTCAAACCCTCATAAAATGCCTCTATTAGCTTTTTACTCGGAGAGGAAACTATCAGTGTCTTCTCCTTATCCGGGAAGAAATCGTTGATAGGAAATATATTGGAATATGTAAAGAATTTAAACCCTTTGCGATT
>JAGGXG010000083.1 GCA_021163175.1 Thermoplasmata archaeon | reverse complement strand
TATAGGCCAGAGGAAAGGATAGGGAAGATAAAATGAGGGATATAGGAATAAAGGTTAAAGAGCCAGAAAGGGAATGCGATGACCCAAATTGCCCATGGCACGGGCATTTAAAGGTCAGAGGAGTAGTCATAAAAGGAAAGGTTGTTTCCACCGCAATGCAGAGAACAGTGGTCGTCGAGCGTGAGCGTCTTCATTATGTTCCAAAATATGAAAGATATGAGAAAAGAACAAGCCGTTATAAAGCTCATCTCCCGCCATGCATCGATGTTGAAAAAGGAGATGAGGTCATAATAATGGAATGCCGTCCTTTAAGCAAAACAAAACATTTCGTGGTGGTGGGTAAAAAATGAAGGGAATAGCAGCTTCTGTTACGCGTGGCTTACCAACAGGCGCATATCTGGAATGCGCCGATAACACTGGAGCGAGGATAGTTGAAATAATAGCGGTGAAAGGCATAAGGGGTGTGCATAGAAGATATCCTGCTGCTGGCGTCGGCGACATGGTTGTTGTTACTGTAAAGAAAGGGAAGCCGGAGATGAAGCGCCAGGTTTTTCATGCTGTTATAATAAGGCAGCGCATGCCTTACAGGCGGCCAGATGGTATGCGTGTCCAATTTGAGGATAATGCAGCTGTAATTGTTACTCCAGAAGGTGACATGAAGGGCTCTGCCATAAAAGGTGCGGTGGCGAGAGAGGCTGCGGATAGATGGCCTCGTATAGCTGCTGCTGCGAGTATAATAGTGTGATAAAATGACGCAACCAAGAAAGATGAGAAGGTTTTTTTACAATGCTCCGCAACACATAAAGCGGAAGATGGTAGCTGCACATTTGGCAGAGGATTTAATGCTAAAATATAAGAGGAGAAGCATACAGGTTATAAAAGGAGATACCGTCAAGATAATGCGTGGTAGTTATAAAGGCAGGGTAGGGAAAGTGAGGAAAGTTGATGTCAAAAGGCAGAGAATAGAGATAGAGGGAGTTACGATAACAAAGGTGGATGGAAAAAGTGTACCATATCCAGTTCATGCTTCAAATGTCATGATAACCAAGCTTAATCTGACTGATCCATGGAGGCGCCGCAAGCTGGAGGAGAAGCTAAGCGAGGAAGAAAAGAAAGTGGTTGAAAAAGAAGCAGAGGAGCAAATAAAGGAAATGGAAGAAGAGGCAATGAAAGCAGAGATGGCTGAAGAGGAGAAAGAAGAGGAAGAAAAAGAGGAGGGCGAAGAGGAAGCAGCGAAAGAAAGTGAAGAGGCTGAAAAAGAAGAGACGGTAGAACAACCGGAAGAAGCAAAAGAAGTTGAGGAAGCAGTTGAGAGAAGCAAAGAATTAAAGGAAGAAAAAGAATCATAAATTTTTTCTTTTCTTTTTCATTTATAATCATGAAAAAGCTTCTATGCTTTCTCGTTGCCATGCTATTTTTAATTCCAGCAATGAATGGAATATACGGAATGAATGCAGATAAAGAAGAAAGAAATGAAATTGCAAATCCATTCATTGTTTCGGAATCCATTCCCATAAAAAATCATGCTCCAACTGCATTGATAAATGCAAGCGATGGAATTGTTGGCAAAGCAATAATTTTTGATGCCTCGTTAAGCTATGATCCAGATAACGATGCATTGCAATACAGATGGGATTTTGATAATGATGGCGTATATGACACGCCATGGATGACTTCACCACAAGCAATGCATGTTTATCACACGCCATACAATGAATTTGTTAGGCTTGAGGTAAAAGATGAACATGGAGCTACAGACGAATGCATAGCAAGAGTTGTTATCAAGAATGCATCGCCAGCCACAATAACTGGCGATGTGGATCAAAAACAGGAGCAGGCAGATGGTTATGTGAAGATATACGGAGACAAATGCTACGCCCAGACATTCAAGCCGAGCAAACTGAAATTAACCGGCATTGACATATATGTTGGAAGGAAAGGAATAGCAAGTTATGAAAGCAACAAGTTTATCTCTTTTCTATCTGAGAGAATAAGAAACATGCTCCTTAAATTCTTTGGTATTTCCTTCCCAAATTTCATCGAAAGCATGTTCCTCGGAGATTTAGTTGTAAATGTCTGGGAGGTCAAAGACAACAAAATACAGGGCATATACATTACAGGGCATACATTCAAGGCAGATGAGATATCAAGGGCTGGCAATTGGATACATGCAGATTTCAGTGGCATAAAATTGGAGCCATATAAGACATATGCAATAGTTGTTTATCAAACTGGAGGAAGTGAGAGAAACTACTACAAGTGGTACTATGGAAATGGCGATCTCTATGAGAATGGAATGTTCTATGAACGTACGAACGGAGCATGGAATGGTGATATTGGAAGAGATTTCTGCTTCAGAACATATGGAGAGTTAAGCGGAGATGAGCCAGATGGCGTTGAAGAAAAATGGGCTGTTCTGATAGGAGTTCTTGAGACATCCGATGGGACTATATGCCATTTTGCAGATAATGACGCCTATGATGCAAGAGATTGTTTAATAGCTCATGGCTGGAATCCCAGCCACATAAAGGTTCTCATATCCCCAACAAAAAATGAGATAAAATCAGCCTTAGACTGGATGGCAAAAAATGATGACTACGATGATATAGATCTCGTGATGTGGAGTGCACATGGATCAATGGCTGCCCCTCCATATGGGTATTTATTTGTTACCTATGATGGAATATTCTTTGGAAAAGAGATAGACTCATGCCTTGATAAATGCTCATACAAAGGAATGCTTGTCATAGCAGAAACATGCCAATCTGGAGGAGTCATTCATGATGTTGCGCAGGACGGTAGAGTTATACTGACATCGTCGAGAGAGGACAGACCGAGTTGGCTCTACGGAGCAAAGCACAACAGCGTATTCATCTACTTCCTTTTCGACTCGAGGGAGGGAGCATTCTCGATGAGGAGTTGCGATTACAACAAAGATGGCTATGTATCTGCTGAGGAGGCATATAAATATGCATCAAAGGCAACAGATGATTGGCTTTGGTGGGGAACACACAATGAGAGCGGTTTACAGTACCCGCAGATGAGCGATCGCTATCCTACGCAGCAGACAATTCATCAGAATTGCTCATAAGCTATGTTGGAAAATAATATTTCACAAAACTTTTATCTTTAAACAGCATTAAATTCATGAAATACAAAATAACGGGAGATAATCTGCAAATTGTAACACTCGAGCTTAGTGAAGGAGAAAAAGTATATGGGGAGGCAGGCTCAATGGTTTATATGAGCAGCAATATGAAAATGGAAGCCAAGGCCAGAGGAGGCATCTTAAAGGCAATAGGAAGAAAATTCATGGGAGAGACATTTTTCATGACAGAATTCTATCCAACGAATG
>JAGGXG010000070.1 GCA_021163175.1 Thermoplasmata archaeon | reverse complement strand
GATGAAGCCTTGGGAAAATTATTTCAATCCAAATGTTCCTCCAGTAGCTAATTTCACATACTCGCCAATGAATCCAACTGATATGGATACAATTTCATTCACTGATTTAAGCTACGATTCAGATGGAAGCATTGTAAATTATACATGGAATTTTGGAGATGGAAGCATAAGCTATGAACAAAATCCGCAACATAGATATGCAGATGATGGAACTTATGATGTAACTCTAACAGTAACAGATGATGATGGAGCTACAGATACAACAATAAAGAGCATCACTGTTTCAAATGTTCCTCCAGTAGCTATAAATGATACTGCTATAACAGATGAGGACACAGGCATAGTGATAAATGTTTCTGCAAATGACCACGATACCGATGGAATTTTGAATCTTTCATCTATTGCTATAATAACTTCTCCAACTCATGGAAATGCAATTATAAATGCAAATGGAACCATAACATATATTCCAGATGAAAATTACTATGGATATGATGAATTTAGCTATACCATCAAGGATGATGATGGAGCAACATCAAATGTTGCTTATGTGAATATAACAGTAAATCCATTAAATGATGCTCCAGTAGCAAACGATGACAACTATACTACAGACGAGGATACGACTCTTGTTATAGATGCTCCGGGAGTACTGGCAAATGATAATGATGTTGATGGCGATGCATTGACTGCAGTTTTGACAAGCAATCCAAGCCATGGAAGCCTAACATTCAATTCAGATGGCTCATTTGTTTATACTCCAAATGCAAATTATTATGGAACAGATTCATTCACATACAAAGCATATGATGGAACAAATTATTCAAATATTGCAACAGTAACAATAACAATAAACAGCGTGAATCTTCCTCCTGTTGTGAACTTCTCATGGCATCCAGTAATTCCAAAAATTGGGCAAAACATTACATTCGATGCCTCATTGTCTTATGATAGTGATGGAAGCATTGTAAACTATACATGGTATTTTGGAGATGGAAGCATAGCATATGGAAAGATTGTTTATCATTCTTATGAAAAGGCTGGAAAATATAATGTTACCCTCGTTGTTACTGATGATGATGGAGCAACTGCAAATGTAACAAAGAGAATAAGAATTATTTATCCACCTTCTCCACCTAAGCCACCAGAATTGCCAGAGCCATGGGTTACAATAAAATTCAATGGAAGCTATGAACGGAATGGGACGCGATGGCTTGTAACACCTGAAACAAAAATATGCTTCGATATGGATTTGCTCATCAGCAATGGCATCATAGAGCTATTCTATCAAATAGATGATGAGGGATGGGAGGAATACAAAGATTGCTTTAATCTTCCGTTAGGCAGACATTTCATATATTACTATGGAAAGGATGAAAATGGTCTAAAAACAAGTGTTGTGAGCATTTGCATAGAAGTTGTTGAAAGCTTATCTCCAACAACTCTCGTTATACTTAATCCATTGCAACCAGATGGAAACAATGGATGGTATAGAAGCATTGTAACAATATCATTTGAAGCATATGATGATGCAGGAATAAATGCAACATATTACAGAATCGATGATGGAAAATGGATGAAATATGAAAGCTCAATTAAGATAGGCAGCGATGGAAAGCATGTTATTTCATTCTATTCCATTGATGAATATGGAAATAAAGAATCGATAAAGACAAAGGAAATAAAAATAGATAAAACTGCTCCACAGATTTCATTCAAGAAGCCTTCAAATTATCTTTATGTGTTTGGAAGGAAATTGATTCCATTGAAGAATACCATAATCATTGGAAAAGCATTTGTTGAAATAGCTGCAAATGACAACATTGGCATTGAAAAAGTTGAATTTTACATTGATGGCGAGTTAAAAGCTACAATGCAAAGCACACCATATTCATGGCAATGGAATGAAATAGTGATAGGAAAGCATGAAATCATGGCAAAGGCATATGATGAAGCAGGAAATGTTGCAATAGCAAAAGAAGAGGCATGGATAATAAATATATAGCTTCTCTTCCCCTTTTTAACTATATTTCTTGAAACCCATTTCTTCTGCGACTTCTCTAAAACACTGGCGGCAGAGATGCATTCCATATCTCCTTACAATTCCTCTCTTTCTTCCGCATCTCTCGCATCCTTTTATGCGGCCATACTCTTTTTTCTTTTCCTTTATTTTAACTATTCTACCACCTCCACATTAAATTCCTTCTTAACAAATTCCATTGCCTCCTGCCTGCCCACGCGATGCTTATGCGGCACCTTCCTTTTTTCTATTTTTCTTCTCTTTATTCTGTAGCCAGGTTTTTCTAGGGTAACGCATATGTCCATTCCAAATATTCCTATATCCGGGTCATATTTCATATCCTTGAATTCTGTATGATCTGTTATTCCGAAAGAGAAGTTTCCCTCGCTGTCAAAAGACCATTCTGGAAGCTTGAAGTTGCGAACCCATAATGCTTCTTTTAAGAAATCTATAGCCTTTTGCTTTCTTAATGTAACTTTGCATCCTATCGGCATGCCTTTTCTTATTCCGAAATCTCGATTTGTCATCTTTGCATAGGTGCGCACTGGCTTTTGTTTCGTAAGCATTTCCAGAACTTTCTCAGCTTTTCTAAGCTTATCGCCACCTTCTCCAACGCCTATATTTACAGTAACTTTTCCTATCTTTACCTGCTGCATTGGATTACTCATATATCTCCACCTTCGGCAATTCTACCAATGGCTTATCTTTTCCAATTGGAAATACATATGGCTTTATAGTCGAGAAACCCTTAAGCTTGACTATATTTGGCATCGGGCTTTTCGTTACAACAATTTCTTCTATTTCAGCAATTTCTCCAGTATGAGTTCCTCCTGTGACAAGAGCAAGATATCCTTTCGCCAATGGTATTTTTTCCATTATTTCTTGCTCAGGCAAACTTATTTTCAAAACATCTCCAGTGTTGTAATCATTTTCTCCCGCTATAATATTTCGACCATCATGCAAGTTAAGCTGCAACTTTCCTCCCTTAACAATCGTTTTGTTTTCTATTCTGCTCAACTTCCATTTTGCTTCGTCGGCAGTTATCTTAACAAGCCTTAAATGACCTTTTGAATCGAATAAAATGCGGTAATGCTCATCTATATCTGGAATAGAAACAACATCCATAAGCCCACAAGGAAATTTATAGTCTCGCCTCCCCTTTCCATCAACCAGGATTTTTCTCGCTGCAATGATTTTTTTAGCTTCCCTCAAGCTGTCAGCAAGTCGAAGATAGTCTCTGATGACAACTGCCAAGGGCAGGCTTCTTTCTGCTGCATGTGGACCAGGCGAGGGGCGAATAGCCCATTTTTTAACCTTTCTTGCAATCCTCCAGGTCTCTGGAGCACTGAATCTCTTTAAATGTGCCATCTTTCCCCAAATCAACTTGTTATTAAAATAGTTTACTATGGCTGGATATTCCTGTAGAATCGTGACATGAAAAATTTTGCTATTGAAATGTAAAATGTTCCATTAGAAACAGATTTTATCAATATTCACAAGATAAAATAAGATATCACGAAATCACAGGAATATCTGTTTTGTTTTTGCAAAAAATTTAACAAATCAAATGGCATAAAAATTATGTTTGAGAAAGGACATGGAATCATTGTGGCATGTGATGTGTCCATTGATAAGCTTGATGAACTTCTGGAAAAAACATATGGTATAGAGGGCGTGGTTGGATACAAAATAGGAGCAAATCTTGCCATTGAGCATGGATTAAAAGCCATAGTTAAAAAAATAAAAAAATATGGATTGCCAGTTATATATGACCATCAGAAAGCTGGCACGGACATACCAAGGATGGCCAAGCCTTTTGCAAAAGCCTGTAAAAATTCTGGTATTGATAGCGCAATAATATTTCCTCAAGCTGGGCCAAAAAGCGAGGTTGCTTTTATAGAAGCAATAAAAGAAAATGGAATGGTTCCAATGGTTGGAGGAGAAATGACGCATGAAGCATATCTAATGGAAGATGGCGGTTTCATCAGAGATGATGCTCCTGCAGAGATGTATGAAATTGCTGCAAAAAATGGTGTTGATTATTTCATTGTTCCTGGAAATAAAACAGAGGCAATAAAAAAATATCATTTGTTGCTTACAAACGTTATAAATGAACCAAAATATTGCATGCCTGGAATAGGAAAGCAGGGAGGAGAAATAGAGAAAGCATTTTCGATTCTGAGAGGCTATAATGCATACGCCATCATTGGCTCAGCAATTTATGGAAGCGAGGATATTGAAAAAGCTGCGAAAAAATTTGCAAAGGAGGCGATGGAGTTTGAATGAAAAAGAAATTTTCATTGAATTGTATAAAAAGGGGCTGATAAAGACATTGAAAGATAGGCCAGAAGGCTGGAAACTTGTTTCTGGAATATGGAGTCCTTTTTATATACAACTACGCCTCCTTCCTTCATATCCGGAATTGCTGAACGAAATAGGAAAAAACATGGGGAAAATTGTTAAAGGGCATGGAAACAAACTGCTGGGCATAGCAATGGCTGGAATTCCAATTGCAACATCAATTTCTTTAAATCATGGGATTCCAATGTGCTATACAAGGAAAATTGCAGGCGTAAAAAATATGGAAGAGCTAAAAGAATATGCAATGCAATATGGAGAGCACTCTCTGGTGGAAGGAGAAATGGATGATGGCGATGAATTCATTGCAATAGATGATATCGTTACAAAATTTGATAGTAAATTAATGGCTATAGAGCAGCTAAAAATTGAAGCTAAGAAAAGAGGCAAGGATATAAAATGTAAGCATGTGGCCGTCATAATAGACAGGCAGCAGGGGGCGGCGGATATAGCCCGAAAATATGGAATAGAGTTGCATTCATTGATAAAATTTAAGGAGGCAATAGAATGGATAAAAGATGAAATGGATGAAAAGGAATATGAAATTATCATAGATTACTTGGAAAATCCAGAAAAATATCAGAAATGATTTCCTTTGTATCTCAAAATTGCTGCAATTCCGCCAAATGCTTTATACAATATCTCTCCTTCCTCACTTTCTCTTGTTATTATCTCAACCATGGCAGATGTTTTTTCGGCAATTTCAATAAATTCCTCAACAATATCTACCTTTTCTATTACTTCCATTGGACTGCCACATTTCGGGCATTTTATGATTTCCTTTTTTCCAACTATTTCCATTATTTCTTCATATCCGCAATTATTGCATTTTGCCCTTATTTTATATTTATTCAATGAATCTGAGATTAGCAAAACATCCACTGAACCAGCCTCCAAAGCCTTTCTCACCGCATCCTCACCATATATTGCCAGGCCATCTTTCCTGACTTCATCGAGGAAACGTCTCATCAATTTTTTATCTTTTATTACATCGAGTTCTTCCAAATCGTCTGAGGCAGCTTCAACAAGCTCACGCAACCCATATTCATCGGTATAGCCTGTGTCATAAACTCCAATGATTTTTTTCTTGATTCTGTAGTCGAGATAATTCGCATTCACAAACTCTCTTTTTGTTGGACCTGGCCCTCCCACAAGCACACCTTTCAAATTCTCTTTTTCCAGGAAAAGCTTGGAGGCTTTCTCACCAGCTTTAACAAACCATTCATGGGCTGCTATCTCTGTCAGCCTTTCAAAGCGGCGCTGGCTCTGGCCGCCGCGCCCATGCTTGCCTGGGACGCGAGATGTCATGTAGGCTGCCATTTCTATTCGGCTTCCCATCAAAAAGCCAATTGTGCATTCCCTTCTGTCTATCAGCAGCAAGCCATATACATCTTTTTCTTCTATGAGTTTTTCCAATGGTTCGAGATAAAACTGGGAGTCACACCTGTAAAGATAGGTGTTTATTGGAATGGGTGGCTCTATAACTTCTGCTATCAACTTTGGCTGCCCATTATAAACTGTGCCCACGAAAAAAACGATTCCATTTTCAGGTGGTTTTTTGAGGAAACGAAGCCTTGACATTATGGATTCGATGGCTGCAAGCACATTCTTGCGGGTTTGCTTTGATTTTATATTCGATGATTGGGAGTACTCTTCTCTCAAATAAGCCATAACATCACTTATCTGCCTGTTTGGAGGAATATATAGCGAGATGAGTTCTGTATGCTGTCCTTTAATTTTTCGCAATTCCTCCAGTTTTTTCTGAAATATGTATTTTTGTCTTTTATCAAGCATTTTCCTCCTTAAAGAAGGCTCATTTTAAATATTTTTTGTGTTTGCAATGGGTTCTGTCGCATTTGCGGTTGATAAATAATGCTGTCGAATGCGGTTGAAAAAATCGATTCATTTTTATAAAATAAAAAATCTCCAATTATGAAAAAACTATTGGAGAAAGCTATTCTTTCTG
>JAGGXG010000105.1 GCA_021163175.1 Thermoplasmata archaeon | reverse complement strand
CTGGAAGAAAAGGGCATTGCAAGCCTGACATACACTCCTCCAAATGCAGATGAAATAAGAAAATGGCTTGGTATGCCTTCTCGCTATAGACTCGAGACCATAATTCCGGTTGGATATTCTAACGAGGATAAGAAAAAGGAAGAAAGGAAGGGTATCGAAGAAATCGTATTTTTATTATAGCGTGCTCCAAAATTTTTTAAACAATCCAGCATTTCATGCCTATGATAACGGGGAATGAGAGTAAACCTTTGGTCAAAAATTTGGTTGGGGATAATGCAAAAAAAATCATAGAAAAGGATGGTAAATATATAGCAACAACAACGAAGGCGCTGCCAGCCGTCGTGAAAGAGGCGAGAGGAATAGTTTTTGAAGATGAGGATGGAAACATATTCTTCGATTTTACTTCAGGCGTAGGCGTCGTGAACACTGGACATAGCCATCCTGCTGTTGTGGAAGCGATAAAAAGACAAGCCGAGAAATTTTTGCATTTTGCAGGAACAGATTTTTATTATGATGTGCAGGCAGAACTTGCAAAAAAGCTTACTGAAATAACTCCTGGAGACTTTGAAAAGAAAGTTTATTTCGGAAACAGCGGGGCTGAAGCTGTTGAGGCAGCGATAAAAATGGCAAGATGGAGCACAAAAAGGAAATTCCTCATTGCATTCATAGGAGCATTTCATGGAAGAACCATGGGAGCTTTGGCTTTGACAGCAAGTAAGCCAGTTCATAAACAACGCTTCTTTCCATGGATGCCAGGCGTAATTCATGTTCCCTATCCAAACCCATATCGCAATCCTTTTGGCATCGACGGCTATGAAGAGCCAGATGAGCTTGTTAAGGCAACGATAGATTACATAAATTATGCATTTCGCCATTATGTGCCCAGCGATGAGGTGGCTGCTATATTTGTGGAAGCAATACAGGGCGAGGGTGGATACATAGTTCCTCCAAAGAATTTTTTGAAAGAATTGAAAAAGGTTGCTGAAGAACATGGAATTTTGCTTGTCGATGATGAAATCCAGGCTGGAATGGGAAGAACTGGAAAAATGTGGGCGATAGAGCATTTCAATGTTGTGCCCCATGTTGTAACGACTGCAAAAGCGATGGCATCTGGAATTCCAATTTCAGCATGCATTTATCCTGCTTCCAATGATTTTGGTGTCAAAGGAGCACATTCAACAACATTCGGAGGAAATCCGGTTGCATGTGCAGCAAGTCTGGCTACGCTTGATATTCTTCAAAATGGGCTTATAGAAAATGCAGCAAAGCAGGGCGAGTACATGAGCAAACGACTTAAAGAAATGGAAGAAAATTATGAAATAGTTGGCGACGCACGTGGCATTGGCCTGATGCAGGCTACGGAGATAGTAAAAAGCAAGGAAAGCAAGGAAATATATCCAAAGGCGAGAGATGAGATAATAAACAGGGCATTCAAGAAAGGGCTGCTTTTGCTGGGATGCGGCGAGTCTGCAATAAGATATATACCTCCTCTGGTTATAAACAGTGAGCAAATGGAAAATGCGATGAATCTGCTTGAGGAAGCGATAAAGGAAGTAAATAATGAAATGATGCCATAAATATTTTATTTCTTTCCTTTTTCTTTTAACATGCAGGCAATCATACTCGCTGGCGGTTATGGAACGAGGCTTGCTCCATTAACTTACACAAGAGCGAAGCCAATGTTACCATTGTTGAATAAGCCAATGATAAGGTATTTGATAGATGCATTGCCTCCATCAACAGAAATAATAGTTGCTGCAAATTATAAAAAAGAACAGCTAGAAGATTATTTCCAAGAAAATGGGATAAATGCAATTGTTAATCCTGAGCCAAAGCCTTTGGGAACGGCTGGAGCTGTTAAAAATGCTGCTCGCTACATAAACGGAACATTTCTGGTGCTGAATGGCGATATAATATCCTCGCTTAATATAAGAAAATTCATTCAATATCATATGGAAAAGAAGGCAAAGGTTACCATTTCGTTATGGCCTGTAAAGAATGTTGAGCAATTTGGAGTGGTGGATATAGACAGGAACGGAAGGATAAAAAAATTTATTGAAAAGCCGCGCCGCCAGGAGGCGCCAAGCAATCTAATAAATGCAGGAGTATATTGCCTCGATTATAGCATACTTGATTATATTCCAGATGGAAAATTCACATCGATGGAAGCTGAGATATTTCCAAAAGTTATAGAAGATGGTCTTCCATTCTATGGCTATTCTTTCAATGGATACTGGATAGATGTTGGAAGAATGAGTAGTTATATAGAAGCGAATAAATTGCTTTTGAAGAAAAAGGGTTTGAAATTTGTCACAGGAGAAAATTGTTCCATCGAGGGAAGAATAAAAGAGAGTAGTGTAGGAAGCAATTGCAAAATCGGAGAAAATGCTGAGATAAAAGGAAGCATATTATATGACAATATTGAAGTTGAGGAGGAAGCGATAATAGAAAATTCAGTTGTTGGGAGCAATGTCATTGTTAAAAAGGGAGCGATGATAAAAGATACGATTGTTGGAGATGATGAAGTGGTTGATGGAAAAATAGAAGGAAAAAAGATATGGAGCAAGGAAATGCCAAAAGGATATCCGAAGAAGCAGATAGGAAATGTTATAAAAAGCAATTAATTTAAAAGCCCTTCTTGTATATCCATCATGAAATACAAATGGGTTGTGATGGCTGCATTCTGGCTGCTCATATTCTCATATGGAGCAAACTGGTTTTCTGTAGCGCCTATGCTACATGAGATAGAATCAAGATATAATGTTGGCCACACATATAGCCATTTATTGCTTTCCATAATAGGCTTATTCGTCGTTTTCTTTGCATGGCCAGCTGGAAATGTTGTTGATAAAAAAGGGGCTAAAATATCTGCTCTAATAGGCTCTGCTTTTATGTTCATTGGATTTGGGAGCCGCGCATTTTTATTGCAAAGTTATTGGAGCATATTGGCTGCAACAATAATAGCAGGCTTCGGTTTGGCATGGATTTTAGTTGCTTTAGCACCCATGATGATTCAATGGTTTGAGGAAAAAGCTTCTCTCGCCATTGGAATAACAAGTTCCGGCTTATTTCTCGGTTTTTCATTTGGCTCTATTGCCTCGCCATATATCTTTGATAAATATGGCTTCGATAGTGTTTTCAAATTCTTTGCTCTGCTTTCATTCATAGCATTTTTGATATGGGCAATAGCTGGAAAGGATATAAGAAAGATAGAAAGCAGGAGAATAAGCTTTAAGGAGGGAATAAAGCAGATAATGGCATCAAAAAATGCGTTGCTGTATCCATTGATAGGATTTTTTATAGTCGGCGCAACTTTATCTGCTTCAGCTTTGATGCCGAGCATGCATGAATTTGACGATATTCAAAAAGGAGTGATAATAAGCGTTATGCTGCTTGGGTGTGCAATAGGTGCATTTTCATTTCCTTACATAGCTGCCAAACATGGCATAAAAAAGATTGCTTCAAGCGTCGCCATACTCGCTTTTCTTTTATGGATTGCCTTTTATTACATTCATCCCTATGCTGCTCTGCTTGCAATAAGCTTTCTGTTCGGCGTTTTCCTGCAGGCTGGCTGGCCCATCGCATTGCATAGCCAGGAAACAGAAAAAGGGGTTACAAAAGAAAATGAAGGAATAGCATCCAGCTTATTCATCTCGATAAGCAATGTCGGCGGCGCCGTCCTGCCTGTTGTGACTGGCTATCTGGAGAAGAGCATTGCGATAGCTTTTGCTGGAATCGCTACATATATTTTAGCGTGCTTCATTCTTTGGATTGCTGTGAGGAAATGAACATTTCCATAAGATTGCCCTTTCTAACCCTCTTTATTTCTGTGCTTTCAAGCAAATAGACAGCGATTTCATTCACCACTTTAACATTTCCTTTAATCAGATGTCCTCCAACTATGCTATGATTTTTCAGTCCCAGAGTAACGTGAGCATGTATGATGTAATCGTTGCCATCCATTCCAATGTTTCCCTGCAATGAAATAAGCTCTGCCTCCTCTTTCACCTCTTTCTTTACATAATCGTTTCCATCAAAATAACCTATGATGACATGTTCAAGCTGGCCCACACCATTGAGTATTACCGCTGCCTTGCCATTCAATTTGCTCATCAATTCCTTCAAATTTTGGATTATCTCTCCACCATCAAACTTTGCTATAACAACGTTTCCTTCTCTCGCAAACATGATTTTGAATGATATTGTTTTTTATAAACATGTTTATGTTGCTCCAAGAGCCGTTGGCTTATATGCGAGCTTTGAATACCTAAACGCTCTATCGTTCGAGATTGTAGACTGCAGAAATCATTTCGCCCTGCCGTTTTACCAGACAGCATGGCTGAGCATAACAGCGAGGCAGCAGAAAATATATGGAGTTACAATAAGGAGGGTACAGCAGTTGGTAAAAGAGTATAGAGAGAAGGACATAATTCATAAGCAAAAGAAAACATTTTCCTCATATTCTTTTTCAGCTTTTACTATTTTTTTCTCCACAATATGGACATTTCATTTCTCATCCCCAAATATAAACTGGGATTATGGAAAATCACTGCCCTACTCTGCTCAGCAAAGCTTTTATATATGGGCAGCGATAATATTTGGAGGCGAAAAAAATGAAAAAGATTATGGCGATGGTGGTTGTCGCAATGTTTTTGGGAGGTGCAAGCAGCATTGGATTACATGCCAATGTGCATTCATTCAAGGAAACAAAAATGATAGTTGAAAAGGAAACATTTAGTGACTTCGAAACAGCGGAGAATGGAGACTATGAAGTGATAAAGTGCAGCGATGCAAGTTACATACACAAGGAAGGATATCCTTCTCTGCCATATAAAACGAAAACATATTATTTCCCTCTCGGAACAAAAGTGAGTGTTGAATGCAAACCTTTGAATATCAAAACACTAAAGCTGGAAAAGAAAATAATTCCTGCGTCATCTCCAAAACCACTTGGAATGAATGGCATTGCAAAAGAAGGCGTCGTTTACCAGCGGAATGAATTCTATCCAGCGAAATGGTACGACTACACGCTGGGCGGCGGGCTGCGCGACGGCAAGCGCGTCACCATTCTATCCGTACACTTTTACCCATATCGCTACAACGCTGTTAGCAATGAGTTGATATATGCAGAAGATTTTGATATTAGAATAAAATATGAGTTACCAACCCGTTCAATATCTTCCAATGGTGACTACGATTTGCTCATAATTGCACCAAAAGAATTTGAAGATGCTTTGCAACCTTTGGTGGAGCATAAGGAGAGCCATGGAATAAAAACTCTTTTGATGACTGTAGATGACATATATTCCACATATCAGGGAAGAGATGGAGCGGAGAAAGTCAAATACGCGATAAAAGATGCGATAGAAGAGCATGGAATAAAATATGTTTTGCTTGTAGGTGGCAAGAAATCATATTTGGTTGGCAATTGGGGATATGATGGCCCAAAGAAAGTTGATGATAGCCTCTGGTGGGTTCCTGTCAGATATGTTGCATTGAACGATGGAGCGGAACATGGTTACATCAGCGATCTATATTTTGCTGATATATACGATGCTGGTGGAAACTTTTCATCATGGGATACAAATAACAATGGAATATATGGAGAATGGGATTGGAGTGGAAGAGATAAGGGCATAGATTTCTATCCGGATGTTTATGTCGGACGCCTTGCATGCAGAAGCGTTAAAGAAGTGCAGAATGTCGTTAGCAAAATCATAGAATATGAAAACAATGCGTATGGGCAGCAATGGTTCAAGAGAATGTTAATCATTGGAGGAGATACATTCAACGATGGGCAGAAATTGTGCGAGGGAGAGATATCCACACTATGGTTCTACGAGCATCATATGCAGAACTTGGGCTTCGAAAAAGTCAGTCTATTCGTTTCTGATGGCACACTTCCATTATTTGGAATGGATAATGAGCTTGCTGGCAGGCTTGCATGGATTAACGTTATACAAAATCTTAACACAGGCTTCGGCTTTGTATGCATGGACGGCCATGGAAGCCCAACAGCATGGGCAACTCACTTCCAAGGGCATGCTTCCCATAATGACCCGTGGGTGAATGGGCTTATGACATACAACATGGATTTGATGCATAACAAGGGAATGTATCCTGTCGTTGTCATAGGTGGCTGTCATAATAGCGAGTTCAACATAAGTTTGCTCGACTTCCAGAAAAATGAATGGACTTATCAGCCCACGTATGAGTGCTTTGGATGGCATTTTGTTAAAATGGCGAATAAGGGAGCGATAGCCACATTAGGCAACACAGGTTTGGGATATGGCGACACAGGAGGAGACAGAAATGATAATGGCATACCAGATTGTGTCGAATTCTCAGGAGGCTATATAGAAGATAGATTCTTTGAAGCGTATGGTAATGAAGGAAAGCATATACTCGGAGAGACATGGGGAACGGCCATAACGAATTACATAAATAAATATCCACCAGAAGAAGACAACATGGATTGCAAAACGATAGAAGAGTGGGTATTACTTGGGGACCCAACGCTCATGATTGGAGGATACAGCTAATCTTTCCCCTTTTTATTTTTATGATAAAAATGATGGGTAGAAGAAGATTTTATCCTCCTTTGCAATTTGGCATTGTAACGCCAATTCTGATGATTTTATTTGGCTTGCTGGTGATCATATTTCCCCAGATAATCGCATGGCTGGTTGGCTTGTATCTCATAATAAATGGTTTGGTTTTGCTTCTAAGATTCATATAATTTTATGGCATTTACATTTACAGGCAATCCCATATCTTCTGCTATACTTTTACACTTCACCCTAAGCAAATATGCTATTGGTCTGTAGTTTGCTTCAGAAAAAGCCTCATAGTTGGCCATTCCTTTCGATATTATTATATCTGCCTCTCCTATCCTATTTTTCAGTTTTTCTGGCATCGATTCAAAATCCACGCCAACCGCAAATCCTCCCGTCGTTATTATCTCGTCAACAATCTCATCAAAACCCAGTTTTTTAACATCTTGGTATGTTGCATCTGTAAGTATTGGATATTTTTTAGGAACTATCGTCACATGATTTGCGATTTTTTTAAGCTCTCTGCAAACAAGTTTATCAAAAACTATTTCTCCACAATTGTCAGTGAAATAAACTATATTCCCATTAAGATATTTTTCCATTTTTTTGAAATCATTGTGATAAAGCCCCTGCTTTACCAAATCATCAAATTTCCTTTCAAGCTCTTCAGGGCTGGCGGCGCTGCCTGCGATGCCAAAATCTATGGAATTTCCTGCTATGGAGATAAGCATTGCCGCCTCGATTTTATTTTTGGAGCTTTCAATGAATCTTTCGGCTTTAGGCAACAATTTCAGGGCAATTTCATTGCTCCTCTCTTTCAATTCCTTGTATGGATCTCTGTTTCCTATTAGCTCATACGCTAGCCCATGTATTTGCGTTGCTATTTCAGCTGAACTTAAACCGCTTCCATACAGCTCACTTATTTTTTTAACAACCTTTTTCATAACTTCTTCCATCTTTTTCTGTTCTTTGATGACCAGCTCGCTTTCATACACAACGCGATTTAAAATGCATGGAACGCAGCGAGGTTTCATTTTCATGATGGCTTATTGCATATGAATATTTATAGGTATATGCTATACCAGTATGAATGAGCTGAATGCGAGCAATTTCAATGATTTTATAAGAAGAAATAAAATAGCGGTGGTAGATTTTTGGGCTACCTGGTGTAAGCCATGCTTCACAATCGAAAAAATTTTGGAAGAGCTTGAAAGGGAAATGCCAGGTATAGCTTTCGGAAAGCTAAATACAGATGACAATCTTGAGATAGCAAGAAGTTACAATGTTTTGAGTTTACCAACTATAATTATATTTTTTAATGGTGAGCCTGTAAAAAGAATGATTGGCTCAAAATCCAAAGAAGATATAAGGTATGAAATAGAAGAAGTTTATAGAGGCAATTTCTTCTGATATATCTCATTTGTTATGCCTGCAAAAGAAACATACCATGCAAGCAATGCACATATCAAGCCAACATATCCTCCAACTTTTGTTGAATAGCCATATATGGCGGATGTCCCCAATATAAAGAATGTTAGCCACAAAGTAAGGAAAACAAGAGATAACGCTTTACCTATTTTGAGGGAAGGAATCCACATATACAGGGTAAATATTCCCCATGCAATCAGCATTACACCAATCTCTGTCGAGCTTGGTTCATAATATCCAAATTTTTCAAGCAACTTCATCAAACCAAAAGAGAGCCAGAATGCACCATATGATGAAAATGCTGTGCCACCAAAATTATCCTCAGCTTTAAAAGAAAACATGCCCGCCGCAAACTGCGCCATGCCGCCATAGAAAAAAGCCAATGGAATAACAACATCGCTTTTTATCGCACCTATATTTGCCATCGATAGAACAAAGGTCGTGAGAGCAAACGCAGCAAGCCCCAGATACGATGCATTCAATTTCATGATGGCATATGGAATGAAATATTTAAAGATTGTGAAATTCTCAGGCGTTTTTATTCCATATCACTTCAAATAGCCAAAAGATATATTAGAATCGTCTTCATTTTTGTTTATGGAAGAATATGTGAAATTTCCTTATGCCTTTCCTTCTCTTTTCATTTTCCTCCTTTTCCTGTTTTTCCTTCCATTCTTTTTTCTTCTTTTTGCTGGAAGCGTTACCATCGTTTTTGCCCGTCTTGGCATTCCTGCAAGTATCGCATACCTTTTATTCTGGCTTTCTTTGATAGGGAGTTCGATAAACATACCTCTGAAGAGATGGAAAAGTGAGGTTGAAAGAATAGAGGAAATAAACTTTTTTGGCATTCGTTACAGGATACCTTTTCATGGGAAGCAGGAGACGATTCTTGCCATAAACTTCGGGGGAGCAATTATCCCAATTTCAATAGCAATATACGAATTTGCGCGTTTAAGTCAGGCATTGATTCTAAAGGCCATTTTTGCAATAGTTTTTGTTGCCATAATATGCAAAATCCTGGCTAAACCTGTAAAAGGTTTGGGAATAGCAATTCCAGCATTCATTCCTCCGATTGCTGCTGCCATTGTTGCTTTGGCTATAGCGAGAGAAAATCCTGTCGTTATTGCATATCTTGCTGGCACACTCGGCACACTTATTGGAGCAGATTTGTTGAATTTGCATAAAATAAAGGAGCTTGGAGCCCCCATAGCGAGTATAGGAGGAGCCGGAACATTCGATGGGATATTTTTATCTGGTGTGATAGCGGTTTTGCTCATATAAAAGCTTTCGCAATGGCGGCGAGCGTTTTAAATGGATGTCTTTTCGCAATTTCTTTAACAACAATTGATGGATAGTCTATATCTCCATATTTATTTATTAAATCTATGTTTTCTTCAACGATGACTGCAATGCTGTTTAGTCCTTTGTCACCCATCCTGTTCAAAATTTTCCGCATCAAAATGCATTTCCTTAATTCTTTTCCCACGCTGCCCATATAGCTGCTCTCATATTCTAAAAAATCTTCAGCATTCTCTGCTAGTATAACGCTTGCTTTCATCCCTGCATAGAGCCCGCCGCCGCTCGTCGCTTTTGTTTGTCCAGCTGCATCTCCAACCAATGCTATCCTTTTCCTTGCAAATTTTCTCAGTCCAAATGGAATCAGGCCCGCTGTTATTTCATTTGTTGAAGCACCCAATTTTTTTAGAAAGGCATTGAAATATTTCCTAACATTTTTATTTAATGTTGCCAAACCAATTCTTGCTTTGTCAGCAGGAACAATCCATGCAAAAAAGCCGGGGGCGATTTCATTACTTAAAAAAATTTTTACAAATTCTTCATCCATTTCATATTTTCCATACCCCTGAATTGCATTGAAGAAGGCTATTTCTCCCATTTTGAATTGTCTCGCCACCAAACTTTTTGGGCCATCTGCCCCTATTAAACGCCTTGCCTTTATTCCTTCTATCTCGAAAAATTCTCTGGCGATGATTTTTTTAACTTTTTTTCCCAAGATGTATTCAGCGCCTTCCGCCATCGCTTTTTCCGCCAGACTTGAATCAAAAATGTGGCGATCTATAACGAAGGCATGTGTTCTGTCTCCTCCTATAACAATTTCTTTTCCATCTGGAAAAACAGCGATTGCTCCTTTTATTTCATTTAATATACCCTCATCATGCATTTTTATTACATGCTCGCTAACGAGGCCAGCGCATCTTACTGGGAAGCCAATGCTGTTGTGCTCTTCAAAAACAATCGTTTTATAGCCCTGCTTTGCAAGCTGCCAAGCTGCCATGTTGCCTGCTGGGCCTGCGCCGATGATGGCGAAATCGAACATCATGTTTAAGTAAAAGGAAATATTTAATAATATGCGAAAAAAATTTGCTCTCCTTGCGAGATTCGTTGTTGATAGCGAGGGAAAAAAAATAGGGGAGAGCATATCATTCTATGAAGACATGCTGATAATAAAGAAAGGAAAAGATTACTGTGCGATTCCATTGAAGCATGTTGAATTGAAAGATGGAAAAATTCATGTTAAAGGTATAGTTAACTGGGATAAAGCGAAGGAGCTTGCAAAGGGGTGGCTCAAAAATGTATAAAATGGCCATCATAACGAATGATATAGAAATGTCTTGCGGCAAGCTGGCAGCGCAGACAGCGCATGCAGCAGTGGAAGCAGCCTTAATTTCCTACAAAAAAAAGCGCCGCATACTGAAAAAATGGCGGGCGGAGGGGGCAAAAAAAGTCGTTGTCAAAGCAAAAGAGAAGGAGATGCTGGAGCTTGAAGAAAAGGCAAGAGAAAAAGGAATGGTGACAGCCATCATAAGAGATGCTGGTTTAACCGAACTTCAGCCCGGAACTTTGACGGCAATAGCAATTGGTCCAGATGAAGAGGAAAAGGTGGATGAGATAACCGGGCATTTACCTTTAAGATGAAAAAAGAAATAAGAATTCTTGGTATAGATGATATGCCATTTTCATTCAATGATGAAAAAACTGGAATAGTTGGAGTTGTAATGAGAGGCGGAATTTATCTTGAGGGTGTTTTGAAGAGCGAGGTGGAGATAGATGGAAGAGATGCGAGTGATGCAATAATAAATATGGTTAAGAATAGCAGGCATGCTGGTCAGCTAAAAATAATAATGGTTGATGGAATAGCTCTGGGAGGATTCAATGTTATAGATGGAGAAAAAATATACAATGAAACAAATTTGCCTGTCATAACTGTAACGAGAGAAAAGCCAAATATGGAAAAAATAGAAGATGCTCTGAAAAAGCATTTTGATGATTGGAAGGAAAGGCTTGAAATAATAAATAAAGGAGAAATGCATGAAATAAAACTTGGCTATACCATATATTCAAAATTTTTTGGAATAGATGAAAAGAAAGCAAAAGAAATAATAAAACTGGCTACAGTAAGAGGAGCAATTCCAGAACCAATAAGAATTGCTCATTTAATAGCAACTGGAATTAAAAAAGGTGAATCAAAAGGAAGATGCTGATTGCGAAAAGCATATAATAGATTATTATTACTATTATTATGAAATGCCCTTACTGCGGCTATGAATGGAAACCCAGAAAACCAAATCCTGTTTCTTGTCCGAGATGCAAAAGGCGACTCGATTATCCTTCAAAAGATATATTTTATGAGGCTAAAAAATTGGAGAGGGGTTTTCAGAGAAACCTATATATTATGGCTATAATAAGTAGAGAGGCAAAAAAATATGGAATAAAGCCAGTTATTGTAGGGGGAGCTGCAGTAGAATTTTATACCAGAGATTGGTATTCTACAGCCGATATTGATATTGCTATTGATAAGACAAAAAGAAAAGAATTTGAGAAAATTATGGAGAAAATGAAATTCAGAAAATTTGGGAGAATGTGGATAAAAGAAGATTTGAGCCTTTATATTGAAACGCCAGCAGATATAAAAGATATTGATATGGAAAAAATCACCATCGTTGAAACCCCCGTTGGAAACGCTTATGTTATTGGAATAGAAGATATATTGTTTGACAGGATACAGGCAGCAGAACACTGGAAAAGTGAAGCGGATAAAGAGCAGGCTATAAGGATTGCATCACTTTATTTTGATGAAATTGACTGGAGCTATTTAGAGAAAAAATGCAGGAAAGAAGAATCACTTAAAATGCTTAAAATTGTGAAAAAGGAGGCTGAAAATGAGAAGAGTAAAATGGGATGAGCTAAGCCATTACAGGCAGCCAAGCAAAAGAAAAAAATTGCCAAGAAGAGCTAAAAGCAAATGGGAAATCAGAAATTCGATTCTTTTCATAAAAATGATGGATGAATACCTGCAGAAAAATGGAATCCTGATAAAGACTG
>JAGGXG010000037.1 GCA_021163175.1 Thermoplasmata archaeon | reverse complement strand
ATGGACTCAATGATTTTATTATTCCATTGGATGAAGAATGTGATTGTGGAATAAATACACCATTGATTGGAAGAATTGCTGGAAGGAAAGCTGACTCGATTGTGATGCCAAGCGGGAAAATAATACCGCCTTCTGCCATCACGGGCATACCTGCAAAAGTGATGCATGAGCTCGGGACAGATAAAATAGAGCAATTCCAGATAATACAAACAGCTCGCGATAAAGTGGAAATTCGTGTTGTAATAGATAAAGAGCTCCGCAATATAGGGCCAAGCATAGAAAAGCTTTTTGACGAGCTAAAAAGAAGATTTGAAAAAGCATTCAGAAATGAAATGGAAGTTGAGATAAAGGAAGTGGAAAAAATAGAGAAGCCCGCAAACCTGGACACGCCGCCGCCTGTGGTGACGTCTGTAATAAGAGATTACTGAAGCAAAATCATTGAAGTATTTTCATCAATTCTTTTATATCATATGTATTTATTACATCTTCTTTTTTAGCCCATCCTCTTCTCGCAACAGCTGTTCCAAGTTCAAGATATTGCAAATGTCCTGTTGTATGGGCATCCGTTCCTATTGAAATTTTAACTCCTTTTTCGACAGCAAGCTTAACGTTGACATCGTTCAAATCAAGCCTCTCAGGATACGCATTTATTTCCATGAAAACGTTTTTCTCTTTGGCCGCATCGAGCACTTTTTCCATATCAATCTTTATTGGTTCTCTTTTCATTATTATTCTTCCCGTGGGATGCCCTATTACATTCACATATTCATTTTCCATTGCATTTATGAGGCGGGCAGTCATTTCCTTTTCATCCATTCTGAATGCTGAATGCACACTTGCTATTACTATATCCAAATCTTTCAATATATTGTTGCTGACATCTATCTTTCCGTCTTTTGTTATATTTGCCTCAACACCATGAAGAATGAAAATTTCATCGTATTTCTTCCTAACCCTCTCTATCTCTTTGGCCTGCTCTTTTATTTCCTCTTCATCCATGCCCCCAGCCACCTTCAGGTTTCCAGCATGATCAGTTATTGCAATGAATTTGTAGTCTCGTCTGATAGCTTCCTTGACAACTTCTTCAATGGTATTGGCGCCGTCGCTCCATTTGGTGTGTGTATGTAAATCCCCTTTAATCTCGTTATATTCAACAATTTTTGGAAGTTTTCCATTCATTGCAGCTTCTATCTCTCCTCTATTTTCTCTCAGCTCTGGAGGAATCCATTGCAGGCCCAAAGCTTCATAAACCCCTTCCTCGCTTTCTCCAGCTATCTGTTTTTCTCCTTCAAACAAACCATATTCGTTTAGTTTATATCCTTTCTTTATCGCTATTTTTCTCAACTCTATGTTATGCTCTTTACTTCCTGTAAAATACTGCAATGCAGAGCCAAAGCTTTTTTCCTCCACAATTCTTAAATCAACCTGAATGCCACTATTCAATCTTACAGAAGATTTTGTTATGCCTCTCGCCAGAACTTTATCAACGCTCTCCATTTTAACAAACATATCCATGGCCAGATCAGGGTTTGGGGAAACGGCAAGAATATCCATATCTCCTATCGTTTCCTTTCTTCTCCTTATCGAACCAGCAAGACTTATCCTGCTTGTATATGGCTTTAAATTTTCAAGAATTTTATTTGCTTCTGGCAGAATATATCCGAGTATGAAGCGTTCCTGTTTTTTCCTGGCAAATTCTATGCTCTCAAGTATTTTCTTTTCTGTTTTCACGCCAAAACCTTTGAGGCGCCTTATTCTTCCCTGCTTTGCAACCCTTTCCAAGTCATCTATGTTTTTAACTCCAAGTTTTTCATAAAGGATTTTTATCATCTTTGGTCCAAGTCCTTCAATGGATGAAAGACTTTCAATATCTACCGGAATCTCTTTTTTCAATTCCTCCCATTTCTTTATTGTTCCTGTTTCAAGATACTCCTTTATCTTTTCTGCAATGCTTTTCCCCACTCCAGGAATTTTTTCAAGTTCTCCTCTTTTATACAGCTCTTCTATATCTATGCCAAGACTCTCTATATTCATAGCAGCTCTTCTATAGGCTCTTGGCTTGAATTCCACTCCTTTTATTTCAAGTAAATCAGCCATCTCATACAATATTTTTGCAATCTCTCTATTCTTCATGTAACCATATATATTATCTCTCTTTCTTAATATGGTTTTTGGTGATTTTCGAGAGGTAAAAATATAAAGAGCAAGGCTATTCAAATGTGCACTGGGCTGATGTTGCTGCCGAGCATTTAATGAAAAAAGGCAATGAGCATGTTCTAGCGACAGCCATAACTCCATCTGGCCCAATCCATGTTGGAAATTTAAGAGAGGTTATAACAACCGAGGCAGTATACCGCGCTTTGAAGGATAGAGGGGCTAAAGCAAAGCTTATTTTTATAGCTGACACATTCGATCCACTCCGTAAAGTATATCCTTTTCTGCCAAAAGAATATGAAAAATATGTTGGAATGCCTCTGGCAGAGATACCCTGTCCCTGTAAGCAACATGACAACTATGCGGAGCATTTCCTCGAGCCTTTCATACATGTAATGGATGAGCTTGGAATAAAGCCAAAGATATACAGAGCTTATGATGTTTATAAGGAAGGAAGATACAACGAGGCAATAAAAATTGCTCTCGATAATGCAGATAAAATAAAGGCTATAATCGAAAAGATTTCTGGAAGGGATTTGCCAGATGACTGGATGCCATTCAATGTGAAATGCGAGAAATGTGGAAAGCTTTATGGACAAATATATGAATATGAGTATCCCTCCGCCAAGTATCGATGCAAGTGTGGACATGAGGGCATCATAGATTTGAGGAAAAGCCTTGTAGGCAAATTTCCATGGCGTGTTGACTGGCCGGCGCGATGGAAGATATTCAATGTTACTTTTGAAGCATTTGGAAAAGATCATGCTGCCAGTGGTAGCTCATGGGATACTGGAAAGGAAATAGCAAAGCAGGTTTTTAATTATGAGCCGCCGATGCCTCTCGTCTATGAATTCATTCATCTTAAAGGCAAGGGGGCTATGCACGGCTCAACCGGCGTCGCCATAGCTGCCAGCGAAGCCATAAAAATTTTGCCTGCCGAGGTTTTACGATTCCTTTTCATGAAATATGAGCCCAATCGTCATATTGAATTTGATACAGGCTTTTCATTGCTCGATTTGATAGATGAATATGATAGATATGAGAGGATATATTTTGGAATGGATGAGAAGATTGCTGGAATGAAGGATGAGAAGCGTGTGTATGAACTTTCCCAGCCTTATGGTGTAAAAGCAAGCTCGCCAATAAAAATTTCATATCGCCATCTTGCCATCGTAGCCCAGATTGCAAAAGATTTTGATGAGGCAATCGAGATAATAAAAAGGAAGGTTGAGCTTAAAGATTATGATGAAACTCGCCTTAAAGAAAGATATGAAAAGATTATTTACTGGCTCAAGAATTATGCACCTAAGGAAATAAAATTTGAAGTGAAGAAAGAAATGCCAGAAATGGAAATAAATGAGAAGGAAAGAGAGTTTTTAAACGAGTTGAAAGCTGGTTTTGAGTCCATAGAATGGGATGCGGAAAAAATACATACCACGATACACGAGGCAGCGAAAAAAGTAGGGATGCAAGCTAAAAAAGCCTTTTCATTGATTTACAGGCTTTTTATTGGAAAGGATCGTGGTCCCAGAGCGGGCTATTTCCTGCAATCTCTGGGCAAAAAATTTGTCATGAAAAGAATTGATGATGCATTAAATGCTTAGAATATTGCATATGGTATTTCAATACATTCATTGCCAACGAGTTTGAAAGCTTTTGCTTCGAGATTTATGGGGTCGATGACCATTGCAATATGGAATGGTTTGTTGAAATACTTCTTTTGTGTTTCAATATCAATGCCCGACATAAAACTTGTGTAGCCAACATGCGAGTGATACCAGCCCACGATGATATATTCATAATCAATTTCATCCAGCTTGTCGAACAATTCTTCAAATGCTTCCCTGCTGAATTTAACGCTGTATGGTGTCGCATCCAAAGAGCCAGTTACAGCATCGAATGCAATTGAATATTCATGTCCCCATTTTCTAACATCGCCAAGCAAAAATCCCATTGCTTCTTTTCCTTCTGTGCCCATTTTATATGAATGCAATATTATTTTTTCCATCGCTTCTTCCTTAATAAAAAAATCGACCTCGCTCCCCATTTTCGTTGAAACTTTTTCCTCATCCGAGGGCAAAATTTTGTCAAACCTTTTTAGTCCAAGCTCCTCATATTTAATCTTCATAAATTCATTGCCATCTGGCATGCAAACATATTTCTCGGGCGGCGGCGGAAGGAGGCGGGCAATCTTTTTTTGCTCTCTTTCAATTTTTACCATTTTCT
>JAGGXG010000051.1 GCA_021163175.1 Thermoplasmata archaeon | reverse complement strand
GTATGATTTTAAGTGGATTTAAGCAGATTTGTGATGCCATATAATAAAAATTGCTGATTTTTCCAAATCATTGTTAGCCAAAAGCCATGCTGACAATGATGATTTTGGCTAACTTTCGGAGATACTGGCATCTTCAACAAATTTATATATCCTTAAACAATTATAGTTTGGTGATAATGTGAAAACTGGCATCGTCGCCATTGTATTTGTTTTGCTATTTTCTTCGTTTATGGTTGAGGGTGGATATGATGTTGTGGATGTCGCCATGGAAGGCAATAAACTTTTTGTTGGTGGCTCTGGACCAGGCAATTACAGCAGGATACAAGATGCAATTGACCATGCAAGAAATGGTGATACAATTTTTGTATATGCTGGAGTGTATAAGGAAAATATTGAAATATATAATATGCAGGATTTAACAATCATCGGGGAAGACATGGAGAATACAGTAATAGATGCTGATTTCAATAATGATGTTGTATCAATTTATTATAGCAATGGCATAGAAATAGCCAATTTCACAATAAGGAATAGTGGACAGAGCTATTATTATTCTGGCTTGGAGATATCTTATTCAGACTATTGTGAACTATCGAATTGCAAACTTGAAAATGATTTCCATGGAATCATTGCATATAAATCGGATCATAACAAAATTAAAAATTGCATTTTCAATGATTTGCAGGGACAGTCAATTTTAATTACAGTAAATTCGGATTATAATGAAATAAAAAATTGTCAATTCAATTATGCAAACTGGACTGGCACATATGTTTACAAGTCAAAGGAAAATAAAATAACTGACTCAACTTTCTATGGCTGTGATACAGCAATTACAGTTTATTCTTCTCCAAATTGTCAAATAAAAGGTGCTACAGTATATTCATGTGGCAGCATGGATAGTGTTAGTGTATTTATAGGCGAATCGCAAAATGTTATATTGCAGAATTGCAATATCTCAAAAAGCAAGAATACTGCGCTGGCAGTTTCTCAGAGTAGCAATATATTTATCTCAGATTCTTATTTCGTTGATGACGTTGCTGGCATAATTCTATATAAGGCATATGATTCGCAGATAGAAAATTGTACTGTCTCGGGTTCTAAATATAGTGGCGTTTCAATTGAGTATTCGAGTCGCGATAGAATAATAGATACAGTTTCGAGGGATAATGGATACCATGGCATTCTTTTATATTACTCAGATAGCAATGAAGTTAAAAATTGTGAGCTTACCGGAAACACATATTTTGGTATTGATATATATAAAGGAGATGGAAACAATGATGTGAGATGTTGCACCATAAGAGAAAATAAAGCATGTGGTGTATATCTGTTTGAAACGAAAAATGATGTAATCAACTATAACAACATCATAGACAATGGATGGGGAATGTTTGTTAACAATAGTATTACAGATGCAAGATACAATTACTGGGGAAGTATATTTGGTCCACTTACATTTGGATTATTCGGAGATGGAATATGGCGGACTAAAGGAAGCAAGGCAAACTTTTTCCCATGGGCACTTGCGGAAATAAAACAATGCTATGCGGATGGGTTGCAAAATCCTCCAGAAAAGACAGGATTGAATTCTTTCTTCAAAAGAGAGCCTCAAGGAAAAAACTTCTTTGGGGATGAAACACCTTTCTTTATAAGAAAGGGGTTCTTGCAAAAAATTCCATAAGAGAAAGGATTGAAGCCATTTCTTTAAAAGAAAGCCCTTGAAGGAAGAAAATGAAACACTTTTATCCCGAGCATGCAAGATAAATATGAAGAATGCATTACATTTATGGAATGGAAGGAGGAGGCAAAGAAGAGAGCTGCATATGAGGCAACGAAGCATATTAAGGATGGAATGGTTGTTGGGCTTGGAACTGGTTCAACAGCAAAATATGCAATTGAAAGAATTGGCATGCTTGTTTCAGAAGGCTATGATATCATAGGCATACCTACTTCGAGGCAAACTGAAGAGATAGCAAGGCAGCATGGAATAAAAATTGGAGATATAAATGATTACGATACCATAGATGTTACGATAGATGGAGCTGATCAGATAGATGGAAATTTAAATTTAATAAAAGGAGGCGGCGGCGCGCTGCTGCGGGAAAAAATTGTGGCGAGCTGTAGCAAACTCGAAATTATAGTTGCCGATGAAAGCAAACTCGTTGATAAATTTTCTTTCCCTTTGCCTGTCGAGGTCGTTAAATTTGGATGGCGCCGCACAGCGGAGAAACTGAAAAAGCTGGGATTAGGGCCAAGGCGGAGAGATTTTGTGACAGACAATGGAAACTATATACTTGACTGCGATTATGATAAACTTGAATATGAAATGGAAGCGAAGATAAACATGCTTCCGGGCGTTGTCGAAAATGGACTCTTCATAAACATGGCAAGCTTTGCAATCATCGGCTATAGAGATGGTAGCGTAAAGATAATGGGGGCGAGAAAATGATAGCATTGCTTGATGCATCTTCAAGCAACGACTTTGCAAAAACCCATGCATTAGAGGAATAATATCGCTTCTAGATTACTTATCACATATTAATCTTCTTCCTTCCATTCTTTTTCTATAACTTCTTTTATTGCTTTTGCCTTTTTTTCTCCTATGCCTTCAACCTTCTTCAATTGTTGCATGCTTGCATTCATTATTGCTTTAACAGAGCCAAAATGGTTGAGCAATCTTTTTGCAAGCACAGCTGAAACATGTGGCAAGCCTTCAATGATGAATTGCTGCCTTTCCTTCAAACTCATGTTTGGTTTTTTGCCACGCAAAGCAACTTCCTTTTTCTTTCTGAATTGTTCTCTTGCTGCAATAGCAAAAATTATGTTTGCACTCTCTTCAATGCCACTTGTTCTTATCACAGAGATGCCATAATCGAGCAATAGACAGGCGATGACTCCATATATGGCACGCTTATCGATGTTGCGGGAAAATAGGTCTTCGTCTTCTATTATGAGCAATGGAATTTCATATGCTTCTTTAAGCCTCGCCACCTGTTCAAATAGTCTTTTCCGAATCAGCGAATCTATGAAATCTTCAGCCCTTTTCCTTTCTATTGCAACTCTCTCGCTCACAATATAATCGCCAACTGCGATCTGCTTTATTTCTACATTAGCCATGCTTTCAAGCAATGAAGGCAATCCAGAGAAAACCTCTCTTGTATCTGCTATGATGTGCGGCTTCTGCATGAGAAGATAAGCAAATTATTTTAAATCTCTTGCCATATATTATCATGAACGTTATAAAATCTATTGAGCTTGTCGGCTCCTCGTCCGAGAGCTTTGAAGAAGCTGTAAAACATGCAATCAATGAGGCAAAGAAAACTTTACGCAATATAAGGAGAGTAGAAGTTATGGATTTCGAGGTTCTAATGGAAAATGACGAAATTTCCCTATATCAGGCAAGAATAAAGCTTTTCTTTGAAGTTGAAAGGAGTTAATGCAGTTAATGCAGGAAGCACCTCTGCCCCGTAAATACCATTATAATTCCATGCTCATTTGCAGCCTGAATAACTTCATTATCTCTAATTGAGCCGCCAGGTTGAACTATGGCGCGGACGCCATGCTCGGCAGCAAGGTCTACGGCATCTCTGAATGGAAAGAAAGCATCTGAAGCCATTATACTGCCCTTTATTCTATCTTTTCCTTTATGCACCGCTATCCATGTTGCGTCTACTCTTGCTGTCTGCCCGCCGCCTATGGCTACTGTTTTCGTTCCTTTTACGAAAACGACTGCATTCGATTTAACATGGCGAACACTTTTCATAGCGAAAATCATCGATTTTATGTCTTCTTTGCTAGGCTTCTTTTCTGTAACTACTTTCCATGTGCTCGGATCAAACTCTTTCACATCTTTTTCCTGCACGAGCAAGCCATTTTCAACGCTCCTTACTTCGATGCCCCTTGTCCTTCTCTCTCTATCCAAGCCTTCTACCCTCAAAATACGCAGATTCTTTTTCTGTTTCAATATTTTTAAAGCCTCGCTATCGTAAGAAGGAGCTATAACAATTTCAAGAAATATTTTTGAAAGCTCGTTTGCAAGCTCTGGCGTGACTTTTCTATTAAAAGCAACTACACCTCCAAAAGGAGAGTATATGTCTGTTTCAAAGGCATCTTTCCATGCCTTTTCTATGCTGCTTGCTGACGCTATACCAGATGGCGTGGCATGCTTTATTATGACTGCAGATGGCTCTTCAAATTCTTTCACGCATTCTATTGCATGATTTGCATCAAGTATGTTATTATACGAAAGCATCTTTCCATGCAATTGCTCAGCGTTTGCAATGTTTGCCTTTCCATCGTTATGCACAACATAAAAGGCGCCTTTCTGATGTGGATTCTCTCCATATCTCAACTCAATTTTTTTCACAAATGGCAAAGTTAAATGCTGGGGAAACTCCTCATTATATTTTTCAACAAGTTTTGCATCATAGTATGCTGTCCTCCTTATTGCTTCTATTGCAAGTTTCCTTCTAAAATCTTCATCAAATCCATACTCAAGGTGCTCTATAACCTCTTTGTATTGGCATGGGCTCGAAACAATGACAACACGGCGCCAATTTTTGGCGGCAGCCCTCGTCATCGCAGGCCCACCTATATCCATGCCTTCTATACCAAAATCGAGAGGATAAAAATTGCATACAACCATATCTATGGGCTCTATTCCAAGCTTTTTTAACTCCTCTACGCTTCCAAGAATTGCAGCATGCAATTTTGAATTTAAAGTCTTGACCTTTCCATCGAGCAATTCAACAAATCCTGTGTATTCTTCAGAGCTTTTGAATTCTATACTATGCTTTTTTAAATATTCTCCAGTTCCCCCTGTTGCATATATCTCAACGCCATGCTTTTGCAATTCTTTGCCCAGTTCATCAAGACCACTTTTATCATACACACTCACAATTGCTCTTTTTGGATGCATCTATATCCCAATGTAATACTGCACAGCAAAAAAAGTTTGCTATTGCCAATTACTATATTATGGCAAACACCGTGATCTCATCTTTTGAAAAATTATTGGATTTATCATATGCCACAACTTTTATGGTATGCATTCCAATTACTTTTTCATCCCAGCGATAACAATACGGTTCCTCTGTTTTTACACTCTTAAGCAAATCATCAATATAGAACTCTACTCTATCAATAACAAGATTATCATGTGTCGATGTTATTATTGTTATGCCTCCGAT
>JAGGXG010000063.1 GCA_021163175.1 Thermoplasmata archaeon | reverse complement strand
TTGACTTGCCGTGGTCAATATGCCCTATCGTCACCAAATTAAGATGGGGTTTTTCGGCTGGCATTTTATCTCCTCCTGTATATAAATTCCGATATATATAATTATTTGCCTGTCTGCAATTGCATCTCCTGCATGTATTTAACTTTTCTCATTCTATGAATTGAATATCAGTATCTTTTTCTCATCGTTTCCAGCATTGCCTGCAAAGTCGTGTGCAATAACTTTTATTTTATGGAATCCAGCTACTCTTTCATCCCAAAGCCATGTATATGGAGAAATAAAACTTTCGTTCTTCATCGCATCATCTATATAAAACGAAACATTTGATACGCCAACGTTATCACTGGCTTCTGCTTCAATCGTTATTTTTCCTATTGAAAGGGTGAACAAAAAAGGCATTATTTTTCTGTTGGCCACATATAATGCTCTCTCCGGTCTTTCTATGGATATTTTAGGAGACGTTGTATCTGGAAGAATCGTGAATTTTCCAGAGGTTGCCTCCACAGTATTAAAGTCATCTGTTGCCACAATCTTCAATTCATATTTGCCTTCTTTTAATTGTGTAAAATCTGCCATGAAATAATCATTCTGGGTGGCAAGACTCATTGGAAACCATTTTCCGCTATCATTTTTTATTAAAACAAAAAATGTTATTTGGTCATCATCGCTATCATAAGCAGACCATGTTATGTTGTATTTAGATGGCTCTATTTTCTCTCCTGCTTGGGGAGTCGATATCGATACCTGAGGCATATTTGGGCTTCTTGTTCTCGTCGCTAGCACTTCTCCTGATGTTGCATTTAATATGTCTATTCTATGCAATCCATCTATCCATTCGAGTCTAAAAGCAAATACAGTTTCATCAACAGATTTTTCTCCGTCGGGATCCATAAAATTTACAAAGTTTATATTGAAGCCAGTCTCGTTCAGCAATGCACCATTTCCATCATATGCTTTTATTGAATATTCTCCACTTTCTCCCCATTCTAGGTCAACATATCCATTCTCCAGCTTATACCATGGATTTAGTTCTATGTTATCATTTTTATCGATAAAGCCAGATATGCCCAGAACTTGCGGGTCTCTTTTTTCTGTAAATCTCTTTAACAATGATTTGAAATTTGGCTTCTTAATCCATGAATCATTAATTGGATGCGTGAACCACATCAAATCCTTTCTATTGGCAATGTCCTTCTTTTCATTCACCCAGTGTCCATATGCATCGCTTTGTGTATCTGGTGGCTTATAGCAATCTATTAGCCCATATGTGTGGGATATTTCATGCACTGCTGTTTTGGTTTTTGTGCCCCAGTTCACCCACACTCCCTGCTTCATCTGTCCATTTTTCGGACCTGCAGAGGATATTAAATAAGCAAGTCCATTTGTATTACCTGCTTTACTCAATACATTTGGATGAACCAATAGAACAATGCGATCCCATCCTCCAATACCCATTGGAGGAGATGTTCCTCCTATCCAGGAAAGAGCTAAAACCCTGCTCAATATAATATCCTGTAATCTTGCGAGCTGAGCATTTGTTAAACTGTTAAGTTGCGACATATTATTAACCTTTATTCCATCAATGGTGATGTCCTGTTTTATATTGGCGAAATACTCTGTGCTTACTCCATTTTCCTTTACAGGATATATTGCATTCCACCATGGTTCGAGGGTGAACAGTCGCCATTCATCAAATTTTGTCACTTGCAATGGAGTGGATAAATCAGGCGGGAAATTTGGTCCATCTTTGAATGTAAATGGCAAAAACAGAACATTAAGGTTGTGTGTATGCGCGAGTTTCACTTGCACCGTAACAACTTGGCATCTGCAATCGGCTGGCGGCGAAGCCCCGCAAGAGGGATACAAAATTATTCCGCCATCCATGTATTTTGGAGAATCTCCCCAGTCTGCCCATTGAAATGGATTATCAGGTATAGGAGCATTATATGAAAAAGTCATTTTTGTCTTGGCAGGAACAGTAACATTGGAAGATCTCCATATTTCCTCGCCACCCGGATATATCGACATTACAAACTGAAATGTTTTGTCTACAGAATAATTGTTATGGACTGTTATTTCGATTTTATTTCTATCATTGTAAGGACACCCGAATATGTATGTATTTTTTCCAGCCACCATATTTAAGCCAGCATTCCATACGCAGGGGCCGCCGCTCATATCATTGCCATATTTTGGATCACTCGGATAAACAACTTGAACTGGCTGAAAAACTGCATCGATAAGCAAGCCTTCTTCAGGACGATAATAAACATGCCTTATAACAGGTGGATCTGGCTCGTTCCCGGCGGCGTCGCTGGCGAGCATTGTTATGTTGTTCAGTCCTTCATGCAATACAATCTCGATATCGAATGGATAGTATTCTATGGAATCAAGAGGCCATGTATTTTCTGTGCCTCCTCCTTCCCATTCATGTATGTATCCAAATTGTGTAATTCCAATGTTATCTCTTGCGACTCCTATTACATGAATTGCTGATTCATTGAAAACTTCTCCTTCCTCAGGAGCTTCTATCATTATTTCTGGTGGTTCATTATCAGCTACATATGTAACATTTACAGAATCAGAGCCACTCATTCCATATATGTTTGTGAATGTAACTGTTATCAGGTTCCATCCTTCATGCAATCCAGTAATATTTATTGTGAAGTTTGAATAACTTGTTGTTTCAATATAGGATGAATTTGAATAATTTCCTCCTGCCCATTCCCAAGTCCATTCCCATTGATCCATTCCAGCTTCGTCATAGGCATATCCATCAATTACAACATTTGACTCCATTAAAACAGCTCCATCTTCTGGATATGTTATAACGACTGTTGGCTGCGCACAAGTATTCCAATTCCAAAAATTGTTTTCTTCTGCCTCATTTATTATTGCCATACTTCCTGCAAATAGCACTACCACACCTACCACAAACAATTTCCCCATTTCGCCTCCAAATATGACCCTGCTGGGTAGGGCTCTTTTAAATTCCGCCCAGCTCGTTTGCTAAAAGATAGCTTTTAGCAAGCTAAACAATGCATAGCTTATATATAAATATATTGAATCCTCCTTTTCATCATGCTTAAATTTAAATATGGTGTGTATATAACAAAGCATGCTTGAAGGAAAATGCATAAGTTGTGGTCGCGGTCTTGCCGAAGAGGGAAGCACTCAGTTTCCGTGTCCTGAATGTGGATATATGATAAAGAGATGTAGGGTCTGTAGGGATAGAAGTGCAGAATATGTTTGCCCGCAGTGCGGGTTCAGGGGGCCATAAAATGGGAGAAGTAATTATGAAAATAAAGGTTATGCCGGAAGATGCGAGCATAGATATGGAGAAGCTTAAGGAAGAGATAATGAAAGCAATACCAGATTATGCAAAAGTGAATAAAACAGAAATTGCACCAATAGCTTTTGGTTTGAAGGCTTTAATGCTATATATTACAATACCTGATCAGAGCCCGGACGAGCTAATGGACAAAATAAATGGCATAGCTGGTGTGAGCAACGCAACCATAGATGAACTAAGTCTGCTTTAAAGCAAATCCAAGCTCCATTTGAGTATGGCCATCTGAGCCCACATTCTATTTTCGGCTTCGTCAAATATAACAGATTGCTTTCCGTGAGCTACGCTTTTTGTTACTTCATATCCATAATATGCTGGCAGACAATGCATGAATATTGCATCTGGCTTTGCCCTCGCCATTATGTTTTCATCGACGGTATACCCTTTAAAGGCTCTCAGCCTTTCTTCTTTCTCGGCTTCATCTCCCATCGAAACCCATGTGTCTGTTACGATGATATCGGCATTTTTTCCAGCATTTTCATTCATTTCCATTATTCTTATTTTTCCTCCAAGTCTTTCCGCCATTTCAATGTAATGGCGACTAGGCCAGTATTTTTTAGGAGCCACAATTTCCATTTCCATGTTGAAAATGGCGGAGGCAAGCATCAATGAATGAGCCATATTGTTATCGCCGTCTCCAAAATATGACATCTTCAAGCCATGCAATCTTCCTTTCTTTTCTTTTATTGTCATGAAATCAGCTATGACTTGACATGGATGCTCCTCATCGTCGAGTCCATTTATTACAGGAACACTTGCATTTTCAGCAAGTTCAACCATGTTTTTATGGCTATATGCCCTGTACATTATAACATCAACATATCTGGAAAGAACTTTTGCAGTATCTTCTATTGTCTCTCCTCTTCCAAGCTGTATGTCATTTTTGCTTAGAAATATTGCATGGCCTCCGAGCTTTTGCATTGCCGTTTCAAAAGAAACTCTTGTCCTTGTAGAGCTTTTTTCGAAGATCATGGCAAGAACTTTGTCCTTCAAAACCTTTTCGTATCCATTTTTCTTCATTGCTATTGCATCATCTATTATTTTTTCAAAATCTTTCTCGACATCCAATATTGAAAGCAGGTGCTTCATGAAAGGAATGCATGCATTACTCTTATATTTTATGGAAGGGATAAAATTTTATTTTTTGCCACATTTACAATCATGAAATTGTTTGCATTGATGACTTTAATCATTATTGCAAATCCTTTTCTTTTAATAAACATTGAAAAGGGAGACGAAAAGAAATATATGAGAGAGTGGTGGAATATAGATGCCTTTTTCAATTGCGGGAAAAATTTCAGCATAACATCATCTTTTGAATACGAGCGGGAAACGCCAGCCGCCAACCTCTTCCTTACAATATTTGACCATGATTCCAACAGGGTTTATGATCTTGGGGCATATGAAGAGAGCATAGACAAACTTGTTGTTGATGAAAATGTGATTAGATATGAGAACTGCTGGATCAAGATTGGCGATGCATATGAAGCATATTTTGAAAGAAAGGGTGTTGAGCTATATATAAAACTTGAAGCAATGGCACCAATGCAAAAAATCGCTGCCGGTATAGCCAGCAATCTTCCTTTTGGTTTTGGCTACTACAACTATACTTTCATTTCAAAATGCATGGCGAGTGGATGGATAAAAATGAACGAAAGCAGATTAAATTTCACTGGAATTGGTTACTATGAACATGTGTATGGAAACTGGAGTTATAACAAGCCCATGAGATTTTTCTCAGGCAATGTTTTGAAAGATTACATGGCATTGTATAAATGG
>JAGGXG010000035.1 GCA_021163175.1 Thermoplasmata archaeon | reverse complement strand
TGACTATACGATGCCATTTGAAATATCCCAGGATGGAAATCATACATTGGAATTTTATAGCGTAGATGACAAAGGAAATATTGAAAGCGTGAAAATCGCTACAATAAAAATAGACAGGAGTAAGCCAGTTATACACGTTAACGTAACCATTGTTTCCGGCAATATTTGCTTCAATGTAAGCATAGATGACATGAATAATGTCACAGTTTTCATTGAATACTGGTACGATGGAAATCATACAAACAAAAGCATGGTAAAATATGGAAAATACTGGAAAAAAGAGATTCCTTTGATGAACGGCGTACATTATATAATACATGCTGTCGATGTGGCTGGAAACTGGAATGAAACTGAAGAAGAAATTATTGAGACAGCAAATGTAAGGATAAAAAACATAACTTTTCCATCTAAACAGCATGTTGGCTTTGTAAACATAACATGCGTTGTTGGCAATGCTACAATGGTATGGATAAATGTAACGATGCCAAATGGAAGCCATATCAATGAAACAATGCAATATTGCAATGGAACATTTTACTTCAATTATTCATTCAGCATTGGAGGCAATTATTCATTCTATATCTATGCAATGAATGCCTATGGAAATAGAAATAAAAGTGATGTGATGCAGTTTCGATTATATCCAAAAGAAGACATTGATATGAGTGGAAGCATAAATGTTCTTGATTTGATTATCGTAGCCATGCATTTTGGAAGCGAGGAGGGGAGCGAGAATTATGTAAAAGAAGCAGATATTAATAACGATGGTGTAATAAATGTTTTTGATATGATTTTGATAGCATCTCGTTGGACTGGGTAGCTAATTTTATATTTTATCATGCTATAACATCATGCAGCTTTCAAATTTAATAAAAGAAATGATAGCAAATCCATCGCCCATACGCCAGATAATGAAGATGGCAAGCAGGAAGAACATAATAAACATGGGCCTTGATCCAGATGAGGTTATTTCTTATGGCGGCGGCTGGGTCGGCCATCATGCGCCAGAGCTTTTGAGAGAGAAATATGTGGATATAGTGGGCAACAAAGAAAAATTTCATGTGGCTGGCGGTTATTCACCGACGCTTGGCTTTGACGATGCTAGGGAGGCGATAGCGGAGATGGAGAATTATTTGTTTGGAAGCAATGTTAAGGAAGAGAATGTTATAATTGGGCAATCTTCAACGCAGTTAACTCACGATCTCTTTATAGCTCTTGCAAACGATGATGACACAATCATGTTGTTTGATCCAACATATGCAAATTATCCTGGGCAGATAAAAATGGCTTTGAGGAATGCGAGAATAACTCGTTTAAAAGTTCTGGATGATGAAACATGGCAGTATAAGGATGATGAGCAGCTGAGCGAAGAATTCAAGGAATTGTATGAGGCGGAGAAGCCAAAAATTGTTCTGTTTCCCTCCCCTGACAATCCATCCTCGCAGGTTTTTGGCGATGCTTTTGTTAAAACAATATACGATGTATGCTATGATAATGATACAGCAATGGTAATAGATTACGCATACAAAACGCAGGTTTTTGGAGCGACGCCATCATACTTCTCATGGAGTCCAGATGACAAGCCAAACATGATTGGAATATACAGCAATTCAAAATGGGCTCGCGGCCTCGGAAGGCGCCTCGGATGGGTAGTTGCAAGCGTTGATGTCATCGATGCCATGGAGAGGGCGCAGCAGGGCAGCATTTTATGCCCAGACAGTATGCATCAAATGGCTTTGGTATCATATATAAAGGATGCAATAAAGGATGGAAGCATGAAGGAATATATTGAGGAGACAAAGAAGGCTTACAAGAAGGCTGCTGATGCAACGATAAAAGCAATCGACGAGTATCTTGGCTTCCCTCGCTTGATTCCGCAGGGTGGCTTATACACGCTTATGAAGGTTGGTGAGGATGGAAATGAATTCGTTAAAAGAGTTCTGAAAAACACTGGCGTGCTTTTCATTCCTGGCTATGGATTTGGCTCAACGCTAAAGTTTGGGGTCAGAATAAGCTATGGGCCAATGGTGGAAAACATAGAAAAAATTGAAGAGGGCTTCAGAAGAGTTGCAGAGTATTTGAAAAAATAATGTTTTGGAAATACATGCATATCCTGAACCATATTTAATGCCCTATCCCATCTTGTCTATAATCATTTCTGCCTCTTCAATCGGTTTTAAAATTTCATCCTAAATTTTTTTAAAATACGCATATTTTCTCATCATGAAAGCCCTGATACTTGCTGAAGATGGATTCGAGGATTTGGAGCTATTCTATCCATATTACAGGCTCAAAGAAGAGGGAATAGATGTTACAATAGCATCTTCGAAAGAAAAAATAGTTGGAAAATATGGATATGCAATTGAAACAGATGCAAAATATGAAGAAATAGACGCTTCCATCTACGATTGCCTTGTTATACCAGGTGGCAAATCACCAGAGCGTGTAAGGTTGAATAAAAATGCAATAGAAATAACAAGGCATTTCTTTGAGAAAAATAAGCCTGTCGCAATAATATGCCATGGCGCCCAGGTTCTTATATCGGCGGGAGTTGTCAAGGGACGTAACATAGCGTGCTGGTATGGAATAAAGGATGATGTTATTGCAGCAGGCAGCAATTTCATAGACGGCGTTGCTGTGGATGGCAACCTTGTTTCAGCCCGCTTCCCACAAGACTTGCCGGAATGGATGAGAGAATTCATAAAATTG
>JAGGXG010000038.1 GCA_021163175.1 Thermoplasmata archaeon | reverse complement strand
TAACAGATGATTCTGGAAAAGTCTGATTAACCAGAGTTACCTCTAAATTTTTTAGTAGATAATGGTGCAAAATTGGATTTTGCTGGAGTTAAAAACACCCCATCCTATCATTAATCTTTATTTTGAATCATTTAAACGGACAACGCCTATGCAATATTTATGTGCATTTCATTCAATAATTCATTTTCTTCCAGTCCATGTTCCTTCTTTTGTTATATATAAAGAATGCATCGCCAATATTTATGTCAAAGAGATTTCCATGTATTCCGCTAGCTACCTTATAGCAGCTTACATAATCTTGCATCGGTACATTGAAGCCTATTACGATTGTCATTTATTTCAATTTTACATTACATTCTCCAAAATGTTTTATACCATCATCTTTTTCATCTCTATGGATTATAAGGTTAAAGACATTGGATTGGCAGAGAAAGGGGAAAAGCTCGTTAGATGGGCTGAGCAGCATATGCCGGTTTTAATGAGCATAAGAAAAGAATTTAAAAAGGAGAAGCCATTGCAGGGAATAAGAATTGCTGCATGCTTGCATGTTACAAAGGAAACTGCTGTCTTAATAGAAACATTGAAGAAAGGCGGAGCGATGGTAGCGCTCACTGGCTCGAATCCACTTTCCACAAATGATGGTGTCGCTGCCTATCTTGCAAAGAATGGCATACATGTTTATGCATGGCGTGGGAATCATGATAAATATTACTGGTGCATTGAACAGGCTTTGAAAATCAAGCCTCATGTTACAATGGATGATGGTGGTGATTTGATTACAACATTGCATACGAGAAAGCAGGCTCTAATAAAAGACGTAATAGGAGGAACAGAAGAAACGACAACGGGTGTTAACAGGCAGAGAGCCATGGAAAAAAATGGGATATTGCAATATCCAATCATAGCTGTAAACGATGCGATGACAAAATATCTTTTCGACAATCGTTATGGCACAGGGCAGAGTAGCATAGATGGCATTCTCAGGGCTACAAGCATATTGCTTGCTGGCAAAAAATTTGTCATCGCCGGCTACGGCTGGTGCGGGCGCGGGCTTGCGATGAGAGCTCGCGGAATGGGGGCGCATGTTATAATAACGGAAGTGGATGAAATTCGTGCTTTGGAGGCTACGATGGATGGGTTCGATGTAATGAAAATGGAGAGAGCAGCAGGCATAGGAGATATTTTTGTTACTGTGACTGGCAACAAGCATGTTATCGACGCCAAGCATCTGAAGAAAATGAAAGATGGAGCCATAGTTGCAAATTCCGGGCATTTTGATAATGAAATAAATGTTGAGTGGCTTGAGAAGAATGCTGTAAAAAAGGAAGAGATAAGGAAAAATGTTACTGAATATACTCTAAAGGATGGTCGTAAAATATATTTGCTCGCAGAAGGCCGCCTTGTTAATCTTGCTGCAGCGGAAGGTCATCCCTCTGAAGTAATGGACATGTCATTTTCCAATCAAGCTTTAGCTGTCAAATGGCTTGTTGCAAACGATGGCAAGCTGAAGAATAAAGTTTATAAAGTGCCAGATGAAATAGACAGAGAGGTTGCAAGACGAAAACTTGCTTCCATGGGAATAGAAATAGATAAGCTGACAAAGAAGCAGATTGAATATATGAGAGGATGGAAAGAGGGAACTTAAAAGAGGTTGCAGAGGCAATAAAAGATGCAAAGATAGTTGTAGCGTTGACTGGAGCTGGAATTTCAACAGAATCCGGCATACCTGATTTCAGGAGCAAAAACGGATTGTGGAGCAGATTCAATATAAATGAATATGGATACATAGACAACATAATAAGCAATCCTGCCAAGGTATGGAAAATGCTCCGCTCCCTTATAAATGATTTAAAAGATGCAAAACCCAACCCTGCGCATATTGCGCTTGCCAAAATGGAAGAAAAAGGTTATCTTCATGCAATAATAACGCAGAATGTTGATAGCCTGCATCAAAAAGCAGGGAGCAAAAATGTCGTGGAATTCCATGGGAATTTCAGGGAAGCAATATGTTTGCAATGCAGAAAAATATATCCAATAGAATATGCCCTAAGGCAGGAAATTCCAAGATGCGAATGCGGCGGCCTGCTGAAACCAAATGCAGTGTTCTTTGGTGAGCCTATAGAAAGAGATGTTTTAATAAAATCTTTTGGATATACAGAAAATTGCAATGTTATGCTTGTTGTTGGAACATCTGCCATGGTCTATCCTGCTGCTCAGCTTCCAGTGATGGCAAAGCAAAATGGGGCAATGATCGTGGAAATAAATGAGGAGCCGAGTATGATAGCTGGAATAGCAGACCACTCATTCTATGGAAAGGCTGGTGAAATATTACCAAAATTGGCATCCTTGCTATAATCACAGTGTTGCTTTTATTTCTTCGGCAGCCTCTCTTTCAATCAGTATTTTGGCAACATCAACAGGCAAACTTATTACATCTTCTTTTTGCAATCTGTATTTTTTCATGTCATTTCCCATGAACTGTGGCAAATCTTTCAATATTCTTATTGTCAATGTTTCCTTTTTTCTTGCTTCAAAAATCTTTTTTCTATTTTCCTTCAGCAGCTCAACAAGGCTTTCATAAAAAATTTTTTCCTCTCTTGTCATATTTTCTGGAGCCCTTTTTTCCATCCTCGCCGCCAGCAAGGCAGCCATTATTATTTTTTTCTCCCTTCTTTCGAATATATTGTTCAATACACGCTTTGTGTTCCTTAACTCGTCGGACAGCAGAAGAAATTTTCTTGATGCTGGATTCTTCAAACGTTCCTCCTCTATTTTTTCCTCCAACTCACGTATATATTCCAGAGCTTCCTGATAGAAATCAATTCCAACACTCGTTAGAGAGGATGACATTTTTTCATTTTGCTCTATGTTGCGAAGCTTGGAATAAGTCAGCATGATAATACATGAAATACTTAAATATTAATTTTACATTTATCAATATGCTAAAGAAAATGTTTCCTGTAGCTGTTGCATTACTACTGCTTTTGCCCATAGGAATAGCACAAGAAGAAAATATACCTTCTGGATACGAAGGTGTTTCATGGGCAAAGGTAGTGCCTTTAAAAAAAGCATGCCTTGTAAAATTTGATGAGAATAGTTTGGTGGATGATTTTGCATATATGGCGGCTATTCCAGCAAGCACATTCTATGATACAGAAACAGATAGAATATATTCCTATCCTGTTCTATTCTACAATGATTATGTCAAAGGAAATGAAACAATGCTTTCCTTGAATGATCGCCAAGGCTTGGATTACTTCATGGAAGACTGGATTTCATACAATAAAGGCCTGAAAGAAATGGAATGCATTAACGTGGATGGAAAACCGTGGAAAGCCTCCAATTACACATATATCAAGAGCAATAACATATATGAGATTGCATCAAAAATAGCCTTACATGACTGGAGCTACAGCAATAATGCTGTTGTTGCTGTTGTTGGAGATGTGAAATACGGAAGCTACGATAGACAGAAGTTTGGCATAGAAGGAAAGCTCAATACAAAGGAAATAAAGCACATAAGGTTGAAAGGAATAAAGCAGGACAGCCTGGCGCCGCAGTATAACGATTTTTATGTCGGCAACGATTACAAATTTATTACCGCCGACTTGTGGTGGCCTTCAATAAGCTGGATGCCAAATCTCATATATATCGCAACTCTCGGCATGCTAACAGGTGGTGTTACCCTTCCTTCCGCTGATCCAGATTTGCAGCTTTATTGTAATTATGATGGCAAGCTAATGGAAGTTGCAGCCTCTCAAAACTGGAACATAATGGTTGGGCCATCTGAGCACGTTGAAACATATGTTTATGCGCCAGGCCAGTGGAAAGCAGCAATTACAGACATACCAACAAAAGGATTGTTTGGTGAGAGACATGGAACAATAACGCAGATTCTCGCAGATGCCTTAACCAGGAAAGTTACATATTACATCGACATGAGTCTATATCCAGGCGAGGAAATAGAATTGAAGGAAGTGCCGCCATTCATGGCAAGAAATGTTGACTTTGAACTAACATGGAATGGAAATGTAAAACTTGGTTTAATAGTCGTTGATGAAGATGGCTCTGCAGTTGGAATGGCAACTCAAACCAATGTAAGCAAACAAACCTTGCATCTTGATCAACTTGGACAAGGAAAATACAGAGTTGCCATCGTTCAGCTAACTCCTGCAAATGGAACAGTAAGCTATAAGCTTACATATTCATGGGAATGCAAGTTGCCAGAAGAGCAGGCAAATTATATAATGAATGCTGCAGAAGGCGCCATAATTGCCTCTTTAAATAACGCTCCATTGCTTTACACACATCCAGATAAAGTTGAGCCATGCATTAAAGATGTTATCAAAAAGCTTGGAATAAAGAATGTTTATG
>JAGGXG010000112.1 GCA_021163175.1 Thermoplasmata archaeon | reverse complement strand
TCTTGATATTTGCATCTTCGTTTCTATCTCTCGATGTAGAAAGGAATTCTATTCGAATTTATTCAATTCTTCTATGATGATGGAACAATAAATCATGATTGTTTTTGGTTAATTTTTCGACAATCTCTAAAATAACGGCAATGCTCCTTTGTGGGGCATTCATTGCATCTCGGTTTCATAGGCAAACATATACTCTGCCCATGTATAACAAAAAGATGATTTATAACATTCCAGTATTTTCTTGGTATCTTTTTCATGAGCTCTTTTTCGGTTTCTTCTGGTGTTTTTGTTTTTACCATACCTATTCTATTCGAAATTCTATGGACATGCGTATCCACAGGAATGGCATCATTTTTTCCAAAACCATATACCATTGTTATAGCACTTGTTTTGGCTCCAACTCCCGGCAATTTCATCAATTCCTCCCTACTTTCTGGCACCTTTCCATTGTATTTCTTCAAAATTATTTCTGCGATTTCTTTTATCCTTTTAGCTTTCTGTTTGTAGAAACCTGCCCCTCTGATGACATTTTCAATTTCTTCCACACTCGCTTTGTTAAAATCTTCTGGTGTGGCAAATTTTTCAAAAAGTTTCTTTGTTATCTTTTCCGTCATTACATCTCTCGTTCTTTGAGAAAGTATCGTTCCTATGAGAATTTGAAAAGGATTCAACGAGGCACTCCATTCTATCTCGCGTCCTTCATAAAATTTAAGGAGTTTTTGCATTATTTCCTCTATTTCCTGCTTTTCAATCATAAGCATCCATAAGCTTTCCAATATATTTCTTTTATTTCTTCCTTTCCTGCCTTAACTGGATTGAAATCCAGCAATTTGTCATCAGAAGCCATGGAAGCCATAAGTTCGATTTTATCTTCATATTCCTCCTCTTTTACATACTCTCTCATCCCTTTTATTCCAACCTTTTTCTTCAATTCTTTTATTTTTTCTATCAATTCACCACCATTTTCCAATCCAATTTCTCTCGCAATCATATCGTATTCTTTTCTTGCTCTTTTATTCTGCATGTTGAATTTCATCGTTTCTTCAAGTAACAATGCCACCGCCAAACCATGGGGAATGTTGAATATGCCAAGCTTGTGAGCCATTACATGGCATATTCCAACACGGGCATTTGAAATGGCTATACCTGACATGCAAGCTGCATAATGCATTTTCTCTCTTGCTTCTTCTCCTCCATTAACTGATTCTGGTAAATATTCGAATATATCTTTTATTGCCTTAATTGAATATGCTTTTGTGAAAGGGGAAGAGGTGTTAGAAACATATGATTCTATCGCATGCGCCAATGCATCCATTCCAGTAATGGCAGCAAGCTTCGATGACATTTTTTCTGGCAATCTTGGATCAAGAATGGCCAAGGAAGGAGCAATATGTTTGGCGACGATACTATATTTCAATCCATTTTTTGAAATAACACTTGCCCTCGTAACCTCACTTCCGCTCCCGCTTGTGGAAGGAATTGCAACAAGCTTTGCTTTCTTATAATGATACAGAGCCGCTTTTGCAGTATCTATAACGCTCCCTCCACCTATTGCAATTATAACATCTGGCTTTTGTTTTTCGAGCATCTCAACATACTTTCCGATTTCTTTTTCTTCTGGCTCTGGCTTTATGTCCTTTATGAGAAAATACGGCATATCTATTGCATTTATCACCTCATTGGTAAAACCATATCTCAGCATTGAATTGGAGGAAAATATCACCGCTTTCTCGTCATCTGCAGAGAGCCTTTCTATGCTATTCCTTCCAAATATTATTTTTGTTTTAATGAAAAAATTTCCATCCATAAAAGGATAAAGGCAATTTATAAAAAATTTTCAAAAATTAAAATAGAGGGAAGAGAGAATTTACTTCCTTTTTCTCCTTGCGATGAGTATTGCTGCCAGCAATGCAATTGCAAATCCAAGGAGTTCGAATCCAGGCTGCTCCTTCGGCGGCTTCGTTACCTCAACGCTTACGCTTGCTTTATAGTATCCTTCTTTCTCTGCTGTTATTGTTATTGTGCCACTATTTTCTGGCTTGTATTTCACAATTCCATTTGCGTCTGTTGTGCCAATTTGTGAGCCATCTACTTTAACTATTGCATCTTTAACTGGATTTCCACCAAGTGTTGTAACAACTATTGTCATTTCTTTGCCTTTCTCTATCTTTTCTGGAGCATTTATCCTCAAACCAATGCCAACATCTATCTCAACGCCTGGGACTCTTTCTCCCTCCACTTTCAGATATATCTTTCCTGTCTCCAATGGAATTACTCCAAAGCTAAGTTTGCCATCGTTTCCAGTTTTTCCAACATCTATCTCACTGCCATCCGGCATTTCCACAGTCACATTTAGCCCGCCGCAGCCTTCGTGCTTCAATGGATGTGTAACTTCTATAATTATAAGATTTTCTACACCAATGTATGCAATTTCATTGGCTGGCTCAATGATAGATATTTCTGGAGATGTTACCTTGAGCATGCCTCCAGCAGGAGCGAAATCGTTGCCCGTGCCTTTCGGTTTGAATTCAAATGTTATATTTCCTGTTGCTATGGCATCAACGCCCGTTATATTTACCTCACCATTCTCCACTTCAAGTTCTGTGTCTCCTGCATAGTTTGTCAAAGCTGTTATATTATATATACGCAATGTTCCATTCAATGTTTTTCCATTCCATGTTACTGTAAATGTTATTGTCATGTTTTTATCAACTCTCTTAACAAGCATCGTTGGACTTACTGCAACATTTGCTTTTGTAACCTCAAAGCTTGGCTCTGAGTCAGCTGGGATATCATGTTTCTTGTTTTGTGATGTTACATACAGATAATATGTGCCTGCTGTTTTTGTTATATACTCGAAGGTGTAGTTGCCTTGGCTCACTTTTTCATGGGCTATTGGTGTGAGATCATTTATTTCAATTTCTCCGTTGTGCAACTTTGTAAGCTGGCTTTCATTGAGCACATAGAAGTAATAACCAGACTCATCATCATATGGCTTGCCATCCTTTGTTATGTTAACTTTGAATGTTGTCTTCTCTCCAGCAAGTGCTTTATCAGGTGCAATTTCAACACTTAAATCATGTGCTGCTTTCGATTTTATCAATGCATAAGCATATTGGCTTCCATAGAATTTAGCCATGGCGATAATATTAACGCCTGCATATTCAGATGAAATGTTTGTGAATGTGTATGCACCATTGTTTGTATATACACCACTCACATTCTTTATCAATACCCAGTTTGTGCCTTGCCAGTATGATGGCATCTCATAATATAGCCAGAGTTCATCAACATATGGAACAGCTTGCCCATCTTTTGTTATTGTCACCGTTATATCTGTTGGCGTATCAACTATGATTTCGGTTGGCTCAGCAGTTGCTTTTCCACCATTTTTAACATTTACAACAACGCTATCGCTTCCCTTATCTGGCCATGTTACATTGACATATATTTTTCCATTTCCATATGCAGGAAATACCGTTATGTTCCATATACCATCCTTCCAGTAATGGTATGCGTCTTTTGGTGGAGAATACAATACATCGCCTTCAACCTTTATTCTCTTCGTTAAATTATCTATCGTAAAGCCATGTTCTTCATCTGCAAATGTAGTCATGTTTTCTCCGAAGATCTGAACCTGTATCATTTGTACATTTGTATCCTTGTGAGATACATTTATTGTGGCAGGTGAAAGAAGATTCATATTAACATTTGGAGCTGCCTGCACTGTAAATTCAATACTTCCGATATATTCCCAGTCGGGGCTTCCAACTATGTCTGCTTTTACACTCAAGGTGTAGTCATCAGCCTCCCACATGTTGGATGTTATTTTCAGTATTTTTCCATTCACTTCAAAATTCATTTTTTCTGTATTGTCGCCTCCACTCGTATTGAGCCATGCATAAGGCTTGCCATCCTTTAGAACAGATATGTTATAATCGTTGGTCAGAATTGCGTTTCCATTGCTATCTGTTATTTCAAATATTATTTCTCCTATGTTGAATCCTCCCTTTGCTGTATTGTTCTTCAACGTGATGTTTGCCTCAACGTTATTTACAGTGAATATTGTATAGCCAAAAGCATTTGGATTGGCAAAATCACCAATGCGAGCTGTAATATTATATTTGCCTGCACCTTTTGTAAGAATGCCAACATCTGTTAGGGTGTAGCTGCCATTTGCATCTGTTTTTCCTTGCGCGAACGGGGTGCCCTCACCCGCCTTCTGGCCTGGCGCCCATACTTCTATAATTACATCCTTCATTGGATTCTCATTATACTTAACATTACCACTTAATTGGACCCATCCTTCAGATGTTCGGGTAAAATCAAATGAGGATGGTGAGACCGTAACATTCAGTTTTATTGGCTTCACTAAGATGTAATACAAAGCATTACATCCTTCATCCTGGATAATCCATGGCCCTGTCGTGCTTAATAAAACATTACTGAATCTTGCGTTTCCAACACTTCCATCTCTTTGATCTTTCAATTCATAATCACCTGGCCATGTCGGATTGGTAGCTGTCGGATACCATAATTTTACGATTCCAGTACATCCTGTGATATCGATTGTTTTTGTTTCATTATAGTATGCCATATAAGGTGTTACATCCATCTGTGATATAGTAAAGAATGCTGACTCATCTGTTGCATTGTTTTCTTCTTCATCCGTCGCTGTTATCCTTATTGTATAATTCTTTCCTTTTTCCAAGCCCGTTGAATTCCAGTAATATATGCCGGTATTTCCCAGCTCGCTGGCAATTGTGTGCCATTCTCCACTCTCATTCTTATATTCCAATTTTATCGTTAACTCACTTCCTGTTGATGAGGAAGCATTCCATTTTATTGGGATTATACCACCAATAATTTCTCCTCCAACTGGATAGAGCAATTCAACACTTACAGGAGGCACGTATTCTTCCAGCATTACCGTTCTCTGAGCAATGTTATTGCTCATGTTGCTATCATTTGCAATACTTGCATTTACAATGATTGTATACTCACCTGGCATTAATCCTGTTGTATCCCATGTTCTCCAGAAATCGGTTGTATCATTTACAGTTGTATTTCGTGTTTCTGGACCAAACACTACGCTTCCATTGGAGTCAACGACTTTCATACAAATGCCCACGCTCTCGTTGAAATCGCCGAAGTTGGCAATCCTCGTTCTTATTGTATACTCATTCCCTATGAAAAGACTCTCTGTTGTGTTCACCACATTGCCATTGTAGAATATTTTTATTCCATTCCCCTCTGGGTAATAACTTGTGTCTATTCCCACATCATGAATGCTGTTTCCGTTGACGGCTTCTCCAATTTGCAAGACGGCGAAAGCGCTCGCTATTAAGGTGGCGATTACCACCAAACTCCCGATTTTCCTAACTAATTTTTTCCCATACATTTTATTCCCCCTTAGGTTGG
>JAGGXG010000053.1 GCA_021163175.1 Thermoplasmata archaeon | reverse complement strand
TTCCAGTATAACATTCCTACAAGTTGTTCTTCAGTTAAGCCTGCGGTATCCAAATCATTTTGTGTATAGAAAAGGCGTATTTCAACAGGCCATGTAATGTTGCTTTCATTTTCAACAATAATATCAATATATTTTCCTAAAGCAATCACATCAGATGGCAGCTCCTCTTCTGGATTTCCAGTATAATTTAGTATGGTTATGCTGTTTGGAGAAGAGGAATTTATTATTACAACAACATCAGCTTCATTTTTGGCATCTATGACTGCATTTGTTTTTGGAGCAAATGAATCATTGTAATATGAATTTTGAACAGGAGATTCTTTTGTATTGCCATAGTCGTTATCTGGATACAGGGAATCAAGCCATGGAATGAAGGTAGCGTTGCCCACAACACTCACTCCCTGTCCATATGGGTTTTCTATTTCATTATATGGTCCGGTCGCATGACCCCAGTAGTTATAGGTGGCATTTACAACATCTGTAACATAGGGACCAACCCATAAGCCATCATAGGTTGCATCCAAAAGATTGTTATAATGAATTTCTACATTGGTGGGTGGAGTATCATATGGATAGCCAGAGTCTCCAAAAATTTTATAGCAATATACATCTATGCAATCCCCTGTACAGTTTACAATAGTATTATACATAATGGTGGCGCCTCTTACATCATTATGCAGAGCAATAGACCAATCAGTGTCTTCTACAGTATTATTGGTTATAATTGCATTGGAGCAATAATCCCAGTATGCAACAAAAGTGATACCGCTCTCACAATTATGGACATAATTGTTATCAACTATCACCGAGCTCACATTTGTATCAACAACTATAATTCCTGTTCCACTCCACTCTGTGCCATTCCATCCGCAGGCGGAAACATCGTTGCCTGTCACAATACCGCTTGCATTGTAACCAACCTGTATTCCATTTGGAGCCCATGTTACAACTGGATTTTTACCTGGTCCAATGACAACGTTGTTTTTTATCAGGCATGTAGGATCAGGAAGCGATCCTCCATCACCGTTCACGCCTATGCCCCCTCTTCCAAACTGGTCAACCGTATTGCCATAAATTGTTATATCGCTATTTCCATAGCCCAGGATTCCAAATGTTTCCTTACCATCAACATTTGTATTAATAATTGTGCAGTCGGATATGTTTCCAATCATGTTTCTGAAGAATATTCCAGCAAATCTGTCTGAGGGAGTTGTGTCATTGCTATCAATTGTAAATCCAGATATATTTACATTTACTGTGCCACTCCCATAGTATGTATTGTTACTGCTTCCATATGTCCCACCGAAGACTCCAATCACGTATTCATAAGTATGGCTACTTTCTTGTATTTTCATATTTTCTGGTGTTGCCGGGCATTTTATTATTGCTCCTGGTTCTCCTATCAGATTAATGCTTTTGTTTATTGTAATGCTTTCTGTATATGTACTTGCATTCACTATTATTGTGTCACCATCGCTTGCTGCATCTATTGCAGCCTGAATTGAATGATATGCATTTGGATCACTTGGATCAACATAAATATTTCCCTGTGCATTTCCATTTCCTGCTATAGCCAGAATTGCAACAATTGCAAAAATTCCAGCTATCGCCAATACACCTTTTCCCAAAATTTTATTTTTTCCTCTCATCTTAATTCCCCTTTGTTAATTGAGAATTGTTTATGCATATATAAACATTTTTTCCGAATTCACAACTTTTGAACGCTATGGTAAAATAATTTTTATGCATACAAAATAAAAAGAGAGAGGTTAAAATATGTCTATCATTCTTGCAACAGCTTTTTCTCCTCTGTAGTCTGGCAGCAGCACTGGTGATTTTCTTTCTTCCTTTATCTTAGCTTTTTTCAACTCTTCTATGTATTTTTTGACATGCTTTAGTGTAAGCTTTCCAATCTTTGCCTTCTTCACATATTTTGCTGCATTTATACCAGCTGCCCTGCCAAAAACTTGTGTGTCAAGCAATGAATTGCCCATGAGACGGTTTTTCCCATGCACACCTCCTTCTACCTCGCCAGCTGCAAACAATCCAGCTATCACACCATTCTTTCCCAATACGCGAGCTTCTTTATCAATTTCTATTCCACCATTCTGATAATGCAGCGTTGGAAATACAAGTATTGGCTCCTCTCTCATATCAATATCAAATCGTTGAAACATTCTGAACATCGCTCCTAAACGGCGTTCTATCGTTCCTTTACCATGTATCATCTCTATCATGGGCGAGTCAAGCCATACGCCACGCATTCCTGTTGGCGTAACAACGCCTTTGTTGCGCTCATAACATTCCCTTATGAAAGCAGATGCTTCCACATCTCTTGGTTCCAGAGGATGAACAAATTGCTCTCCATCAACATTGACAGGCTGCCCTCCTAAACTGCGAACTTTCTCGGTTACAAGCAATCCTAAAATCTGCTCAGGATATGCTGCTCCCGTAGGATGATATTGCACTGAATCCATGTCTCGCAATTTTGCTCCAGCACGATATGCCATTACAAGGCCATCGGCAGTTGCTCCATAATGATTTGTAGTCGGAAATCCCTGGATATGCAATCTTCCAAAGCCTCCAGTAGCCATTATCGTAGCCTTTGCCTTAACAACATAATATTGCTCCGTTTCCATGTTGAATAAAACTGCGCCAGCAACTTTGCCTTGCTCGTCTGTAATCAATTCTATCGCTGGGGAAAATTCGAGTGTTGTTATTCCAATGTTGCGGGCTTCATCCCTCAGCACACGCATTATTTCCATTCCTGTATAGTCTTTGGCAGAGTGCATTCTTTTGCGGCTTGTGCCACCGCCATGAACTGTTATCATTTCTCCATCTGGCTTTTTGTCATACATTACACCCAGATCTTCATGCCATTTTATTATAAGGGGAGCATCTAAAACAAGGCGAGCTACAAGCTCTGGTTTGTTGGCGTAGTGGCCACCTCCAATAACATCAAGGTAATGAATGGCGGGCGAATCATTTGGTTTGTCAGCTGCTTGTATGCCGCCTTGAGCCATCATTGTGTTGGCGTCGCCATGCCTTAACTTTGTTGCTATGAGTATGTTTTCAGGTTTTATCCCGTTATAGTAAGCCCATAAAGCTGCTGCAGTTCCAGCGCCGCCTCCTCCTATTATCAGAATATCTGTTTCATAGTCAATCTGGCTCAAATCTATTTCATCTGGATGAATGAGAGGATATGCTTCTATTAAATCTGCAACTTCATTTGGAAGTATGCTTCCCTTGCTCACCCCAACCTTCAATTTTCTTTTTGCTCCCTTCCTATAATCAGGATGGAATTTTTTTAATATTTCTTCTCTTTCTTTTGCTGTCATCCTTTCTGGCAGCTTTTTAAGCCTTTCCTGCCTTGTTTCCTCCACCTTTCTTATAGATTTTTCCATTTCTTTCGGATACATTTAATCACTCTCCACTGCTTCTCCTTCTATTTCCCTTTTATTATACAATTCTTTTAACCGCTTTACACCCATTTTCATCAGCTTTTTAATCTCATCATCAAATTTTCCAGCCTCTATTTCTTTTATACGCTCCTGCAAATGCTTCGCTTTGGGCATCATGTATTTTCCATAGATGCGTCTTGCAAGCTGACCAACATGATAATGGGCAATCTCTGCTGGGCATCTTATTGCGCACAAGCCGCACTGAATGCAATCGAATGACAACTCTGCGGTCTTTTTAATGTCGCCACGCAAAGCAGCCTGAATGTAATCCATTACCTCCAAACCTTGCGGACATGCTTTTGTGCATGTATTGCATGATACACATCTCGCCACTTCGGGATAATACTGCAGAATTGCATTCTCATCCGGCTTTACCTTTTCAATATCATATGTTGCCTTGTTAGCTGGCACAAAAGGAAGTTGCACAAGATACATTCCATCCTCTACTGTAGTCTGGCATGCAAGATTTGCATACAGCTTGTAGTCACCAAGCTTTCTGTATACTGTGGCGCAAGCCCCGCAGAAGCCAGCTCTGCAGCCTGCGCCGCGTATATAACGATAGCCAGCATATTCGATTGCTTTCATTATCGTCAGCCCAGCTGGCACAAGGTATTCTTTCCCCATTATGTATATCCTAACCATCTTTTTATTTTCAATTTTCTTCTTCCTCGCCATATTCCACCCCCATCAGTCTTTCAAAAACAAAATCTTTTTCATCTTCCACAACAAAATCCTCTGGCTCCTCTCCAACCATTTCATTTAGTAAAGCTCTTGCTGACTCGCATATCATACTGCGATGCTCCCAGCAATCTTCAATTATTTTATCCACTTCTTCCATAAGCCTTTCAGCATTTTCCTTGCCCACAAAAGGAATGGCATAGTCAAGCATTGCAGCATAAGCAATACCGCATTCATAACGGATGGGCAAATCAACATCCAAATTATATACATCGCTAAATATTCCCAATGCCTCCGCATCTCCGCCTGCAGCGAATAAAATAAAGGCTGCCTTTCCCTTTAACTCTGCCTCATTTTCCTTCCTTCCAGCTTTGCCCTCCATGACACCTTTCCAGTACATGGCTGTGAAATTTTTTGGATTCATTTTTAATGCTCTGTCCAAAAATTCGCTTCCATCTTTTCCAGTTTCATACAATGCAATTCCTTTTAAAGCAACAACAAAATCATCATTTTCATCCATTGCAATAACTTTATCCAGAATTTGGGTGGCGTTTTCATAATCTTTCATATCCATTAAAGCCGTCGCTTTGGCAATCCATGCTCTAACATCATTCTCATTTTCTTTTATTGCCTCATCCAAATATTTTATCGCTTCCTCATACTCGCCATCTCCAATTTTTTCTATTGCCTTACCATACAATTCTTCATAATTCATTTTTGCACCTTCATACCAATCAATCCCTTTTCCTCAAGCAATGGAATTGGATCAACAAAGTTGCCATCAAAGCTTGCTTCGCTTTCATATCCAAAGGCAAGAGCCATGAGCTGAGTGAAATAAAGTATGGGCATTCTTTTGAAGCCTGGATACAATTTTTCAGTTAAAGCCTGCCTGTTGTCAAGATTAAAAGCACATAGCGGGCAACTCGTTATGATAGCTTCCGCTCCATTGCGGCGTGCCCCTTCTATAATTCTATATGCTCTTCTTGCAACAACTTCTTTGTTGCTTCCAACAGTATGATAGCTTCCGCAACACAATGATTTATAAGGATTGTCAACTGGCTCTGCACCAAGCGATTCAATCAATCTTTCCATTATTGTTGGAGCTTCTGGATCATCTATGCCAACTTCACGGGGACGCAACAATGTGCATCCATAGTAGGCAGAGACTTTTAGCCCTTTCAATGGATTGATAACCTTGCTTTTTATAGCATCGAATCCAACATCGTCTCTCAATATTTCCAGAAAATGCTTTACTTCCACAGTCCCTTCATAATCTGGCTCAGTATCCATAAATGAATTTATTGTATTGAGCATGTTTGCATTGCTTGTCGCCAAAATATTGCTTCTCTTTAAAACATTGAAACACATGGCGCATAGGACAACGAGGCGATATTCATTGTCGAGGATGCCATCATCATTCATCTGCTGCACTCTGACCAAATTTCGTATGGCAGCAACGTGATGCATGACATCATCGCTTGTAAGCGAGGAAACAGCGCCGCAACAATTCCATCGCGGCAACTCCACCAGCTCTATTCCAAGGTGTTTTGCAGCCACTATGGCAGCCTTCTCAAAATTCTTTGCATTCTTTTTGAGTGTGCATCCTGGATAATATGGTAGCTTCATTTCATCACCCTGTAAATTTGCGCAAAGCGCTTACAACTGCTATGGGAGGTAAATCTTCTTCCAGTTCCTCCTCTTTAACTTCTTCCAAATTTATGTAATCCTTGTTTTTTCTTAAATGAATCTGACGCAAAGCTTCGGTTACCTTTGCCAGATCAATACCGCGAGGACATCTTACTGTGCATGTGAAGCATGAAGCGCATATCCATATGGCTTTGCTATCCAGCACAGCCCTATCTCCTATCTTAACGGCATGCATGATGGCAGCTGGAGTGAAGTCCATCTCTTCTGCCATAGGACAGCTTGTTGTGCATATTCCACATTGCTCGCATAGCGTTACGATTTCGCCACTTATTTCTTCTACTCTTGCCAACAATTCATTTTCTTCTTTCTCAATATGATAATAACTCATTCCATCACCTCTATTTTATGGAGTCGCCTTCTTTTTTCCATGCTTATTTCATTTTTGGTTGCTATCTCATGCAGTTTGTTTGCTATTTTAACAAATTTCGGAAACATCACTGTAACAAAAGTTGAATATTGTATTCTTTCTCCCTCTATTCCAGCTTCTTCCAAAGCCTTTCTCGCTTTCTCAACATTTTCCTTTATGACTTTAAGAGTGCCTGGATATGGAGAAACAGCTTCCTCACACTCTCCCAAAAATATAGCATCTGCTCCTAATTCAAATGCCTTTATCATCATTTTAGCCGTAACTCTGCTGCTCGATGGAACCCTTATTATGAATGTATCTGCTGGATATTTCATTTTGGATGTTCCAACGCCGTCTGCAAGCGTATAGGTACACATGTCATCTGCAAAAATGAGAATGCGATGTTCCCCATCCTTCTTATCCTTCAATGCAGCCTCTATCTCCGCCATGATTTCATCATTGGAGAATATCTTCAGGTCTATTGCATCTCTCGGGCACGATGGAATGCATGCACCACAACCCTTGCATACTGCAGCGTTTATGCTTGCCTTACCATTCAATTTTATTGCATCAACCGGACAGGCATCGATGCATTCACCGCATCCATCGCATTTTTCTTCATAAACTATCGCCTTTATTGGGCTCAATTCAAGCTCCCCTCTGTTCATTATCGCCATTGCTCTTGCAGCCGCCGCCGACGCCTGCGCAACTGTATCTGGAATATCCTTTGGGCCCTGAGCTGTTCCTGCAACAAATACACCTTCCACAGGCGTATCCACAGGGCGGAACTTTGGATGTGCCTCCTTTAAAAAGCCGTCTGAAGAGCGTGGAAGCTTCAGCATTTCAGCAATCTTTAACGTGCCTTTACTTGGAACAAGTCCAACAGATAAAACAACGAGATCAAATTTCTTCTCTATTATTTTTCTTGTAAGCGTATCTTCAACGCGAATAATAACTTTTTTTGTTTCTGGATCCTCCTCCAGCTCGCCTGGGCGTCCTCTTATAAATTTCACACCTAACTCCTGTGCCTTTCTATAATATTCTTCAAAACCCTTTCCATAAGCCCTTAAATCAGTATAAAAGATATATACATCGCGGGAAGGATCAGCCCTTTTTAACAATGATGCCAGCTTCGTTGCATACATGCAGCATATACGAGAGCAATATAAATTGCCAACCTGCTTGTCTCGAGACCCAACGCACTGTATGAAAGCAATATCTTTACCAATTGGCCGTATAAAATGCCCCTCTGCCGCCTCCACAATCAATCGTTCAAGCTCCAAAGCCGTAACAACATTCTGGAAGCGACCATATCCATATTGCGGCTTCTTGCGGGCATCAAAAATTTCAAAGCCAGTTGCAACTATAATGGTATCTACATCCAGATTAATATATTTTGGAGTATCATCATAGTTTATGGCATTAGCCTCGCAAGCTTTGGCACATTCTCCGCATCTTAAAGGCACAATGCCCAGGCATGCATTTTCATCGATAACATGAGCATGTGGAACAGCAGTTGGAGATGGAAGATAAATTGCTTTCCTCTTTGTCATTCCCAAGTTAAATTCATCTGGCACGTTAACAGGGCAAACTTTCTCGCATTCCCCACATGCTGTGCATTTATCAGCGTCGACATAACGAGGCTTTTGCTTAAGCCTTACTTTAAAATTGCCCACACTTCCTGTTATTTCCAGAATTTCAGTATATGTTAGCAAATGAATGTTTGGATGATCTGCTACATCTGCCATCTTTGGCGAGAGTATACAGGAAGCACAATCTTCCGTCGGAAAAGTTCTGGAAAGCTGCGCCATATGGCCGCCAATGGTTGGCTTTTCCTCAACCAGATAAACATTGAAGCCGGCGTTCGCGAGATCAAGCGAGGCTTGTATTCCAGCTATTCCACCACCTACAACGAGAACATTTTTCCCTATTTTTATTGCTTCTCTCTCTACTGGCTTTGTTCTCCTTATTCTTTCAACTGCCATTGCTGTAAGCACTTTAGCTTTTTCAGTTGCTTCTTCTGGCGCGTCATAATGCGGCCATGCTGATTGCTCTCTTATATTTGCCATCTCCACCATGCTTGGATTCAGTCCTGCTTTGATTAAAGTTTTTTCAAAAGTGCTTCCCTGAAATTGAGGTGAGCATGCTGCCACAACCACACGATCAAGCTTATATTGCTTTACATCATCTATTATCGCTTTCTGTCCACTCTCTGAACACATATGGCTTATGCTTCTTACCACAACAACATCTGGAAGCCGAGAAGCAAACTGGGCCACTTCTTCAACATCCACAGTATCTGAAATGTTTCCTCCGCAATGGCAAACATATACGCCTATTCTTGTCATGCTAACTCTCCTTATTATTTTCACCTTTATCAAATTTGCCATCAAATGCTTCATTCATGAGTTCTGTATAGTAATACAATGGCATTTCCTCGAAGCCAGGATAATGCTTTTTAACATCTTTCTGGCATTCTTTTAAATTGAAATAGCATAGCGGGCAGCTCGTTACAATTGCTTCCGCCCCATTTCGGCGGGCATTCTCTATTATATGATAAACTCTTTCCACAACAGCTTCCCTATTCGTTATAATGTTGTAAGAGCCACAGCATTCATTTTTCAATGGCCATTCAACGGCTATGCCACCCAGAGCTTCTATAAGATTCTCCATTATAGCTGGCTTTTCATAGGAATCGATGGCAATGCTTTTAGGACGCAACAAAGTGCAGCCATAGTAGGCAGCATATTTCTTCCCCAAAGGCTTTTTAACAGTCTTTTTTATCTCCTCCATTTTATCCTTTAATAGCTCCAGTCCATGCAGAACTTCGATGCCTTTATATTCTTCCTCATCCATGAAAGCTTTTATCCTGGCAAGATTGCTCTCATCCTTGATAAATTCCTGAGCCTGCTTCAGCGTGTTGTAGCACATTGAGCATAGAACAACGAGATAATCAAAGCCTTCTTTCTGGGCATTCAAAATGTTGCGAATGGAAGCAACTTTATACATTATGTTGTCTTTAGCAAGGCTATAGACGGTGCCACAACAATACCATTTATCCAGTTCCTTCAACTCTATTCCTATTGCTTTATATGCTTCCATGGCTGCTTTTTCAAATTCCTTTGCATGCGTTTTTAAAGTGCAACCAGGATAATATGCTACCTCCATTTTTTCACCCTGTAAACTTACGCATTGTAGCCACAATTGCAATTTGAGGATAACTTCTGTTAATCTTCTTCAAATCAATGTAGTTCACATTGCTCCTCAGCTTTATTTCACGCAAAGCTTCCATAATTTTCGCTATATCAACATTTTTTGGGCATCTTACGCCGCATTGATAGCATTGCGCGCAAACCCATGGTGTTTTTGCATTCAAAACACGTTCATCATTCCTTAATATAGCAAGTATAACCTGATTCGGCATTAAGTCCATTTCTCCCGTCATGGGGCAGCCAGCAGTGCATCGACCGCATTGATAGCATGCATACAAATTTTCCCCGCTAATTTCCTCAACCTTCTCCAGCAACATTTTTATCCTCCATTATCTTTTCAACTATTTCAATCGCAGCGGGAATAGCCATTTCCACCTGAGATGAAAGTTGCTCACCCACTTCTATCTTTTTAATTCCAATTCCGATTATTTTTACTTCAGGCATTTTTATATAGCGGGCTAAAATTTTATATGCAGAAGGAAAGCTTATATCATGATTTGCTACGCTTTCTTCATATTCATCAATGCTTATTTCCTTTATTCCAACTCCATGGAAAGCATCTATGATGATGGCAAAATCATAACCAGCTATCATCTCTGCAAGCTCTATGCCGCCTGCTACAGCTTCTTTTGCATTGTATCCCATGCTTCGAAGCTGCCTTGCTATCTCCAGCCCAATGGCATCATCCCCAAGCAATGGATTTCCAACGCCAACGATTATACTACGCATCCCTTCTCGCCTCATGATAAATTGCACCATTTTTATATATCCTCACAATCAAAGGAGAATGCCCCAATGCATGCGATGCGCAAGCCAAGCAAGGGTCATAACATCTAAAAGCAGCTTCCACTTTATTCAAAATAACATCATCAACTTTACCCTTCTTTATAACTTTCTTTGCAGCATTGGCGACGCTCATGTTTATGGCAGCGTTGTTGTTAGTCGTGGCTACAATCAAATTCGCCATTTCAACGATTCCCTGGCTGTTCAGCCTATAATGATGAATCAGCACGCCGCGGGCAGCCTCAATAACACCCACGCCTTCGCCTGGCGATGAGGGCATGGCTCGAATATCATCGCCTGTTATTTCATTACTCGTAGCCAGATCATACATTCTTTCAGCAGCGTTCAGCATCTCAATAAGGCGGGCATGATAATAGGCGAAAGTTTCATGAACTACGCCATTTTTACGGAACTCCTCAAATTCTTTTTGCGCTGCCCTGCTATTCATTCCATCTGCAGCATTTAATCTTGCTAACGGGCCTACTCTATAGATGCCATTATCCTCGCCATCAACAAAGCCTTTCCATCCTATTTGCTTTAAATAAGGAAACTTAACATAGCTCCAGTCTTCAACATGCTCCTCGATATAGTTGAGTATATCCTTGCTCGTTACTTTCGCAATTTCATTACCCTTGGGCGAGACAATTCTTATTTTTCCATCATAATAGTTAACCCTGTTTTTTTCATCTACGAGCCCCATGTAATATGTTTTTATTGCATCTAGGCCAAGCAATTCATTCCATTTTGGCGTGGAAAAAATTTCTTTGAATAATTGCATGCTTTTCATTGCAAATTGTATACATGATTTTGCTTTCTTTTCTATTTCTTCTCTTTCTTCTTCGTTTATTCCCTTGCTCACTCCTCCTGGCACAGCAGCAACAGGATGTATTTCGCGCCCACCAAGCATTTTAACAATTTCCATGGCATAACGGCGATGCTGTATTATTTCCTTTCCCAAAGTAACTCCAAATTTTTTTATCAAGCCAACGACATTCCGCTCTTCTTTTGGAACATCCCCTAACAAAACATCGATGCCTCCAAGATAATACAAATGCAAGCAATGGTCATAGAACATATAGGCATTGTAGAGCAATTCTCTCAACATTTTGGCCGTCTTAGGTGGCTCAGCATCGAAAGCCATATCTAAAGCTTTCGCCGCCGCCACATGATGTGCTTCTGGGCAAACGCCACATATGCGGGCGGTTATTATTGGCATATCCTCTGCTTTCCTTCCAACACAGAATTTTTCAAATCCACGCAGCTCAGGAATAATCATGTAAGCCCTGCTTACATTTCCCTCATCGTCAAGCAATATGTCTATTCTTCCATGTCCTTCAAGCCTTGTTATGGGATTTATACTAACTTTCATCTTTAACCCTCCCATATGGAAGAAGTTTGGCTGCAGAATATTTAAAGAAGGTTCCAACAACATCCTCTATGCTTTCTATAATTTTCCTCTCCTTTTCTTCATCCTCGCCATTTATTAAAGAGGCTATCGCTGACATAGCAGAAACGCCTGATAAGCCATCAACGCCACCCATGCATCCAGTACATGGTATGCTGGCAGTTATACATTCAGCTTTGCATCCTGCCCTCGTTGCTAAACCCATGCATATGATGCCTTGAGCGAGGAAGCAGCGACCATCGTCATTGCTGCTATGCCACCTTTTTATCTCATTTATTTCAAGTTTATCCGGTTTGCTATCACGCCTTGGGCATTCATCGCACAATGCTAAATTTGAAAGAAAATCTGTCTTGCCATTGAGCAAAGCATTCAACGCTGCTTCCAGAACTGGCTTTGGAGGAGGACATCCTGGTATGAAAGCATCTACTTTAACAACGCTGTCAAGAGTTTTCAAGACTGGCAAAAATTCTGGTAGCTCATGAGAAGGAATTTTTCCATCTGGAGTTGTCTCATTGTTTAAATATATCGCATCAAAAATTTCTTCCCTGGCATATAGATTGGCTAAGCCAATAACGCATCCTTCAGTAGCGCATGAACCATAGGCGACAAGCATTTTCGCCTTTTTGCGAAGCAACTTCGCAATTTCTTCATTTTCACTTGTTCTTATTGCTCCATTATAAAATGCAATGTCTATGCTCCCATCTTCCATCTTCTCCAAATCCTCATATTTAAAATCCATGGCACAGGGCCAGAAAACGATGTCAACCTCGCCCAACAAATCAAGCAATTTTTCATGCACGCCGAGCAATGAAACATCGCAGCCGCCGCAGCCTGCGCCCCAGTACATGGCAATCTTCTTTTTCATTTTTTCGCCTCCAGTGGACCAAGTTGCCTTATTTCTTCAACAAATTGTGAAACAACATTTGCAAACTTTCTTCCTTCTGTAGCAGAAACCCATTCCAATCGAAGTCTCTTTTCATTTATTCCCATCTCCTTAAGCAGCTTTTTTGTGAGCAATATTCGACGCCTTGCATGATAATTGCCTTTGATATAATGACAATCTCCTGGATGACAACCCCCTATAAAAACGCCATCCGCTCCGTTGCGAAAAGCATGAAGTATGAATTCCGGGTCAATGCGACCAGAACATAGAACACGAATAGGAATGATGTTTGCAGGATATTTTAAGCGCGATACACCAGCCAGATCAGCGCCTGCATAAGCACACCAATTGCATAAAAATGCCACAATTTTAGGCTCGAAACTCATTCCAAAACCACCTCCACCATTTTCTTAATCTGTTCGTCATCGTAGTTGGGCAATTTTATATTCCCAACAGGGCAGGCTGCAACGCACACGCCACAACCCTCGCATAAAGCAGGGATATTGTAAGCTTTTCCATTTGAATCAAGCTGTATGGCATTGAATGGACATATATAGAAGCATGTTCTGCATCCCGTGCAAGCATCGCCAAACCTTGCCACTATGGGCTCTTTCTCAAGTTTATCATGTGAAAACATTGCTATTACTTTCGACGCAGCTGCACTCGCCTGAGCAACGCTTGCCGGAATATCTTTTGGAGCCTGGCCGCAGCCTGCAAAGAATATGCCCCTCGTAACAGCTTCCACAGGCCGCAATTTTGGATGCGCTTCCTTGAAAAATCCATGTTCATCTGTAGCAACTTTAAGTAGTTTTGCTATCTCTTTTACATCTTTTTTGGGCACTATCGCCATTGCAAGGACAACTAAGTCTGCTTCTATTTTAACACTTTTACCAAGCAGTGTATCAACGCCTTCCACCACTATTTTATCTCCCTGCCTGTATATTTTTGCCGGCTTTCCTCTGATATAATTTATACGCTCCTCCTCCATAACTCTCGCTATAAACTCCTCATAATTTTTCCCAGTGGCTCTTATATCGATGTAGAAGACATATGCCTCACCGTCTTTAACATGATGCTTGAAAAGCAAAGCATGCTTTGCTGTATACATGCAACATATGCTGCTGCAATATGGCTTATGCTGCTTGTCTCGAGAGCCAGCGCATTGCACGAAAACAATTTTCTTTGCCTCTTTTCCATTGCTCGGCTTTATAACTTTGCCCTGCGTCGGCCCGCTGGCGGAAAGCATGCGTTCAAATTCGAGGCTTGTTATGATATCTGCATCCTCTCCATATCCATACTCTACAAGCTTATTTTTGTCATATAAATCATAGCCTGTTGCAACAACTATTGCACCAACTTTCTCCTCAATATATTCTGGCTGCATGTCATAGTCGATAGCGTTAGCTTCGCAAACGCTGGCACATTCTCCACATCTTAGAGGCGCTATACCCAGGCAGGATTGCTCATCTATGACATAGGCGGCGGGAACAGCCTGCGGGAATGGAATATAAATCGCTTTTCTTGGTTTTCTTCCAAAATCAAATTCATTTGGCACGACAACAATGCATGCATCCTCGCAGTCTCCGCATGCAGTGCATTTATCGACATCGATGTAACGAGGCTTCTTCTTTATCCTAACCTTAAAATTGCCAACATAACCATCTACGCCAGTAACTTCCGAATATGTAAGCAATTTAATATTGGGATGCCTTGCTGCCAAAACCATCTTTGGTGTTAAAATGCATTGAGAGCAATCCAAAGTGGGGAAAGTCTCGCTGAGTTGAGCCATTCTTCCTCCAATACTCGGCTCCTTTTCAACGAGAATAACTTCATAACCAGCATCTGCAATATCCAGCGATGCCTGAATTCCTGCGATGCCACCTCCAATAACCAAAGCCCTTTTCTCCACATCTATTTTTATTGGTTCAAGCTCATAATTGCCCCTTACCTTTTCCACCAATGATTTTGTTATCTTTATTGCTTTTTCAGTTGCATCCTTACCTTCGTGAACCCATGAGTCCTGCTCTCTTATATTTGCAATTTCCACCCTATATGGATTTATTAAATCACGGGTTGCATTTCTAAATGTTTCTTCATGCATGCTGGGTGAGCATGCTGCTATGACAACGCCATCGAGCCTATGCTCTTTTATCTTTTCCCTTATCAAATTTTGGCCTGGGTCAGAGCACATGTAAGTGTAGGTGGTTGCATAAACAACATCCTTTTCCTTAATCAGTTCTTCTGCAACTTTTTTTACATCAACCACGCCTGCTATATTCAATCCACAATGGCAAACAAATACACCTATTCTTGCCATCTTTCGCCCTCCTTATATCCTATTTCGAGAGCTTTTTCATTCAACTCCTTATACTTTGCAGGCACGGTTTCAAGGACTGCTTTTTTCATTGCCTCATATGAAACCACTTTTGTTACAGCTGCGAAAAAACCAAGCATAACAATGTTTGCAACTATTCTTTTTCCAAGCTGCTCCGCCAGGCGAGTTGCCTGAATTTTCGCAATTTTCCCAGCCCCATTTTTAAGGCGAACCAAATCGCTATCTATAATGAGTAAGCCATCCTCTTTGAGCAATGGAGCATTATTTTCATATCCAAGCTGACTCATGGCGACCAAGATATCGATGCTGGTAACATAAGGATAATCTATTTCCTCGTTGGCTATTATAACATTGCTGCTCGCTGCTCCGCCCCTCGCTTCTGGCCCATAAGATGGCGTGTAAACAGCATTTTTTTTATCATATAAAACGGCTGCTTTGGCGGCGATGTTCCCCATTAAAATTATACCCTGCCCTCCATAGCCGGCGAATCTAATTTCCACCTTCATTTCTTCTTCACCTTCCTCTTTAATTCTTCGACAGCGTCATTAAAAGTGGGCTTTTCAATATCAACAAATTTCCCAACTATGATTTCCTTGCCTATCTCGATATTCGCTTCAGCTGGATCAATTCCATGCTTAATTACGGAATGCTCGCGATAAAACCTCATTTCATCTAAGGCGTCAGGCATTTTGTTTCGCCTTCCATATGTTGTTGGGCATGCTGCTATGACTTCAATGAAAGAAAATCCTTTTTTCTGCAAAGCCTCCTTTATGGAGTTTTTAAGGCGAACAGCATGCAAAACAGTCCATCTCGCCACATAAACGGCGCCCGCCGCATGGGCAACATGGCATAAGTTGAATGGATGTTCAATGTTTCCATACGGCGAAGTTGTTGTTCTCGCTCCCAATGGCGTAGTCGGTCCAAGTTGGCCGCCAGTCATTCCATAGTTGTAGTTGTTTACCCCTATAACAGTAATATCTATGTTTCGACGGGCAGCATGTATGAAATGATTGCCTCCTATGGCGAACAAATCGCCATCCCCACTTATAACAACGACCTTCATTTCAGGATTTGCAAGTTTTAAGCCTGTTGCAAAAGGAATTGCTCTTCCATGAGTTGTATGATATGAATCTGTGTTTATATAACCGGCTATCCTGCCTGTGCATCCTATGCCAGATACAACAGCGAGTTTATCCAAATCGATTTTCAGCTCATCTATCGCTCTCAAGAAAGCGTTAAGCACAATGCCCAGGCCACAACCAGGACACCATATGTGAGGGATGCGATCCGCCCGCAAATATTTATCCATGGGATGCTGCGTTGCATTAATTTCCATTTTTCACCTCCTTTATTTTTTCATATATCTCAGATGGCTGATGAACAGCTCCTCCAAATTTTGGCAGTAGCTCAACGCTTGCTTTGCCATGCACGGAGCGCTCTACCTCAAGCTTTACCTGCCCGTAGTTTATTTCTGCAACGATGAATTTTTTAATGTCGTCTGCAAGACTTTCAAAATACGACTCGGGGAAAGGCCATATTGTTTTAAGCCTTATTAAACCAGCCTTTATTCTATGCCTTCTCGCCATTTTGACTGCCGCTTTTGCAGATCTGCCGACGATACCAAAAGCCACAACTGCTATTTCAGCATCTTCCATGCGATATTCTTCTATATCTCTCATTTTATACTCATTTCTCCTTATTTTATCACATATGTGGCGGACCATCCATTCCTGAACTTCTGGAGATGTCGTCATTGGATAGCCTTTTTCATTGTGTGTTAAGCCAGTAACATGAACTTTATATCCCATACCAGCTGTAGCCATTGGAGCTATATCATTTATTGGCTTAAAGGGCATGTATTCTTCAGGTGGCACATTTGGCTTAAGCCTCTCAACCGCTTCTATCTCTTCTTTTGGAGGAACAACAACGCGTTCATACATGTGGGCAACGCATTCATCTGTGAGAAATATTACAGGAACACGATACAACTCTGCAAGATTGAAGGCGCGTATAATCAAATCAAAACTTTCTTGAGGTGATGATGGACTAATAACAATCGTTTCATAATCTCCATGGCTTCCCCATCTCGTCTGCATAACATCTCCCTGTCCAACTAAAGTTGGCATACCCGTCGATGGACCAGCACGTTGAACTTCAGCTATAACAAGGGGCGTTTCTGTAATAGCAGCCAATCCAACATTCTCCTGCATTAATGAAAAGCCTGGTCCGCTCGTGCTGGTCATGGCTTTTGCTCCACCCCACGATGCTCCAATCAAAGCAGCTATAGAAGCAATTTCATCTTCCATTTGAATAAACACACCACCTTCTTGAGGCAAACGCAATGCCATATACTCAGCTATGTCGCTCGCAGGCGTAATGGGATAGCCTGCGAAGAAGCGACAGCCAGCCGCCAGGGCGCCTTCAGCAACCGCTATAGAACCATTCCAGAATTTTATTTCACTTCTTTCCATCTTCCTCCTCCTCTCTCTCAACAAATATGGCGAAATCTGGACAGATCATCTGGCAGAAGCCGCAGCCCATGCATTTCTTTTCATCTGTCTCAACAAGCTTCGGCGGATGATAACCTTTGGCATTGAATTCCTCGGATTGCTTCAGAACACCTTGGGGACAGAATTCGATGCAAAAACCACACTGCTTACATCTATCCTTTATGATATATACCCTGCCATGTACATTCTTTTCTTTTTCTTCAACCCAATAGGTCATATAATATAGCAAAAAATATTTTGATATATAAGATTTTTTAGCAATTATGCAATTTATTTGCAAATAATGTAATTTGTTATCAGAATTTCTACCATTTTTATAATAAATTCAAGCAATTTTCGTATTTTTTAAATTTGCGATTTTGTTTGCCAGGTGGTACAAAAGTTATGGAGATATAAAATTATATAGTCTTTCTATTTCTGGATTTACTTTTCCCCATCTTATGGTGGAAAAAATGATGTCCACCATTTCTGGCTTTTCCAAAAGATATTCTTCATATTCCTTTCTTATGTTATCATAATAT
>JAGGXG010000050.1 GCA_021163175.1 Thermoplasmata archaeon | reverse complement strand
TGCATGCTTTGCCATTTCTTCAGGCTCGGTTATCTCAAGATATCTGCCAGGATATATTACATCTGTGTTTATGTCATCTCCATATTTTATTGTTCTGCCCTTTATTATCATGATTTGAATACAGCAAACTTTTATAAAATTGATGTTATTCCTTTATTTCTCCTCTTTCCACAACATTTTTCACGACCTTCTTTATTCTTTCAATGGCATTTTTTGCTGTTTCCAGATCTTTTTTTATCTCCTCATTTGCTTTTTCCATTGCCAGCTCTATAAAGCCCTCCGCTATTGCAATTGGATTGAAGAAGAAATGCGCCGCCTTCATCTTGAATTCTCTTTCTTTTTCTAAAGCTTTTGTTTTTTCCTCACTTAAAATACTCACCAATGAAGCAACTATTACGAACATAGATGCTCTGACAATGGAAGAAAAAATATCTTTTGGTTGATTTGAAAATAAAGCCATTGTTATTGTAAATGCTGCAAGAAATATTGCCGTCAATATTCCTTTCCGTCCCCACCAGAATGAAGATAAAACGATTGGCAAATAAAAGAAATGTTGATAAAATGTGTAGCCTTTTAATTGTATTTTGTAAATGGATGATAGAAAAATTGAAAACGATATCAAGAAAATGACAACCAATACCTTTATTGCATCTTCTTCCTCCTGCTTCATAATGTTATTGAATTTATTCAATTTAAATATATCGAAAAAAATGATTGAACATTTCATCACGTTCATCAGGAATGAGAAAATAATTTTATAGCCTGTTTTATTATACCACAATGGCTAAGCTTACAAAGAATGCTTTAAAGGTTTTGGAAAAAAGATATCTTCTGAAAGATGAAAATGGGAAGGTGATTGAAACACCGGAACAAATGTTTCGCAGGGTTGCGCATAACATTGCTTTAGCAGATGAAAAATATGGAGGAGATGTTAAAAAGGCGGAAAAGGAATTCTATGAAATAATGGCAAACCTTCTTTTCATTCCTAATAGCCCCACGCTCATGAATGCCGGAACGAGCATACAGCAGCTTTCAGCCTGTTTTGTTATCCCTATCGAGGACTCAATGAAGAGCATATTTGAAGCGGTTAAAAATACAGCTCTCATCCATCAAAGTGGAGGAGGCACAGGCTTTTCATTCTCCCGCATCAGACCAAAAGGGGACATCGTCAGAAGCACGGGCGGCGTCGCCAGCGGCCCCATATCCTTCATGAAGGTTTTCAACGCTGCCACCGATGTTATAAAGCAAGGTGGGAGGAGGCGAGGAGCCAATATGGGAATATTGCATGTGACGCATCCAGACATACTTGAATTCATAAAATGCAAGGACGACCCGAGAGAGCTAACAAACTTCAACATTTCTGTAGCTGTATCTGATGAATTCATGGAAAAAGTTGAGAAAGGAGAAGATTATGAGCTCATAAATCCAAGGACAAAAAAGGTGGTTGGAAAGCTGAATGCGAAGGAAGTTTTTGATATGATAACAGAGCATGCTTGGCGAACTGGAGAGCCTGGCATAATATTCCTTGATGAAATAAATCGCCATAATCCAACACCTCATGTGGGCATGATTGAATCAACAAATCCATGTGGGGAGCAGCCTTTATTGCCATACGAATCATGCAATCTTGGAAGCATAAATCTTTCAAAATTTGTAAAAGGAAACGACATAGACTGGGATGCATTGAAAGATGTTGTATGGAAAGCAGTTCATTTTCTCGACAATGTTATCGATATGAACAAGTATCCGATCCCTCAAATTAAAAAGATGACTCTCGCCAACAGAAAGATAGGGCTTGGCGTTATGGGTTTCGCCGACCTGCTCATTCAGCTAGGCATTCCATATAATAGCGAGGAAGCATTGCAAATGGCGGAGAAAATAATGAAATTCGTGCAGCATGAAGCGAGAATGGCGAGCGTTGAACTCGGAAAGCAACGTGGCTCATTTCCCAATTTTAAAGGAAGCGTATGGGATGGAAAGTATCCAGCGATGAGAAACGCTACCGTCACAACAATTGCTCCAACAGGCACAATATCAATAATAGCTGGCTGCTCCTCTGGAATAGAGCCTTTATTCGCAATAGTATTCATGAGAAATGTTCTTGATAAAGGAGACAGGCTATATGAGGTTAATCCTTATTTTGAAAAAATTGCAAAAGAACTTGGCTTTTATAGCGAGGAGCTGATGAAAAAGATTACTGAAAACAATGGCTCTGTCCAGGGCATAGAAGAAGTGCCTGAAGAATGGCAACGCATCTTTGTTACAGCTCTCGATATCGACCCAGAATGGCATGTCCGCATGCAGGCAGCTTTCCAGAAATATACAGACAATGCAACCTCGAAAACAATAAATTTAAGGGAGGAAGCAAGCATCGATGACGTAAGAAAGGCTTACATGCTTGCATACAAGCTCAAATGCAAGGGAATAACAGTCTACAGATATGGAAGCCGCCCGGAGCAGGTTTTGGTTGTAAAGGAGGAGAAAAAAGAAAAGGAAGAAGGCTTTATCAAGCCCCGCCCCCGCCCGCGACCGACTGTAATGTGGGGGGTTACGAGGAAAGTGGAGGTTGGATGCGGGAACCTTTATGTTACAATGAATGAGGATGAACATGGATTGTTTGAAGTGTTTGCAAGGCTTGGCAAGGCTGGAGGGTGCGCAGATGCGCAGCTCGAAGCCATAGGAAGATTAATTTCACTTTGCCTGAGAAGCGGAATAGAGCCTCGCGACATAATAAAGCAGCTTAGAGGAATAAGATGTCCAAATCCATTGCTGACGAGGGGCGGAACAATACTTTCATGTCCAGATGCGATAGCGAAAGCTTTAGAAGAGCATATTGAGGGCAAAGAAAAATTTGAGATACCCCGCCTTGAACATTTTGAAAGAGAGAAAGAAGAAAAGAAGGAGGAAAAGGAAGATGCGTTTATAAAGCCAGTTTTGCAATCAGAAAAGGAGGCTCCTGTTGGAGTATGTCCGGAATGTGGTTCTCCTCTGGTATATGAGGAAGGATGCAAAATCTGCAAGAATTGCGGTTACTCTACATGCGGATGAAGTGAAGATTGAGCCCTCTATTGCCATTCATCGGAATTTTTGCCTGAAATAAACCAAATCATCTTCTCCTTTCATATTTTCTTTTCATTGCAACAATAGAGACCATCAACTTGCCTCCAAATTTTTATAGAAATTTCAGACTTTTCCAAAATGAGTAAAAAATTGCATCAATTCATCAATTTTCGAGCGAAATTTTTCACATTTATTGATTATTTATAGTCTTTGACCAAAAGATTTTCATCTATTTTTCATCCATCGTAGAATCCTAGAGGTTTAAGAAATTTCTCTATCCACTTTTTAGCGAAATTGAGGGA
>JAGGXG010000085.1 GCA_021163175.1 Thermoplasmata archaeon | reverse complement strand
GTCGAACCCTCGACCTTACGGTCTTCAGCCGTACGCTCTCCCAACTGAGCTACCGCGGCGCCTTATTATAAATATTTTCAAGCTTTTTTAACATTTTCATTAGCATATTTTTTAACTCGTTTATAAATTCTTCTGTTTTTGGTGTTACAATAGCTCCCTCAGGCGTTGGTTTGATCAACCCATCTTTTTCGAGGAGGCGGAGAGAGTAGCGAATCTTGTGCTGCTCCCATCCTGTTTTCTCGGATAGCTTTATTATTCCTACGGGTCCTTCTTTCATTATTATGTTTAGGATGGTCAGATGTCTCTCAACAATATCTATTTCTCTTTCCAATTTATCTAATATCTCTGGCACAATCGTGAATACAATTTTAATTCAAAAATGTTGTGTTTTATGACAAAAATCCTGGCAAAGTTTTTAAGGAAATTTTACATACTCTATCTATGAAGACAACATTTAGTATTATAAAGGCAGATGTTGGTGGCTGTCCAGGACATGCCAAAGTTAATGAAAAATTGATAGAGCTTGCAAAAGAAAAATTGAAGAAAGCAAAGGAGCAAGGCATAATCAAGGATTTCTTTGTTACAAATTGTGGAGATGATCTCGAACTGATAATGACCCATGATAAAGGAGAAAATAATGAAAGCATCCATGGACTTGCATGGAATGTTTTTAAAGAAGCAAGCGAGCTTGCAAAGCAGCTTGGCTTTTATGGCGCTGGCCAAGACTTGCTGAAAGATGCTTTCTCTGGAAATGTTCGCGGACTCGGTCCAGGCATAGCTGAAATGGAGTTTACAGAAAGGAAGAGTGAGCCCATTGTGGCGTTTATGATGGATAAAACAGAACCAGGAGCATTTAATCTGCCCATCTACAGAATGTTTGCTGACCCATTCAATACAGCTGGCTTGATAATTGATCCAAAGCTTCACTCAGGCTTCAAATTCGAGGTATGGGATATAAAGGAGCATAAGCGCGTTTTTCTCAATACACCAGAAGAAATGTATGACTTGCTTGCTTTAATAGGTGCAAAATCAAGATTTGTTATAAAGCGGGTTTATCCTCGTAGCAGCCTTCCAGAAGATGAACCTGTTGCAGTCGTTTCCACTGAAAAACTTTTCCAGATTGCAGGCGAGTATATAGGCAAAGACGATCCTGTTGCTGCAGTAAGAGCACAATCTGGATTGCCAGCTTTGGGCGAAGTCTTGGAGCCTTTTGCCTTTCCACACCTCGTTTCGGGATGGATGCGCGGCAGCCATAATGGACCAATAATGCCAGTGGCGAATAAGCAAGCAAAATGCACCCGCTTCGATGGACCACCTCGTGTCATTGCCATAGGCTTCCAGGTTAAGAATGGAATGATAACTGGCCATGAAGACCTCTTCGATGACCCAGCTTTCGACTACGCACGCAACAAGGCGCAGGAAATCGCTGACTACATGCGCCGCCATGGGCCTTTTGAGCCGCACCGCCTTCCATTGGAGGAGATGGAATATACAACGCTCCCAAAAGTAATGGAAAAACTGAAAGGAAGATTTGAAGATGTGGAATAATATTTCCATCTTTTTCTACATTTTTTATAAATGATTTTGCAAAAAAATTTTAAATGGAGTCTTCTTTGCCAATAAGAATGATTAAAGAATTGGAATTACTTAAGAAAAGCGAGGAGGATGCAATAAAGAGAATAGAGGAGGCAAAGAAAGAGGCAGAGTGGATAATATCAAAAGCCAGAGAAAAAGCAAAAAAAGAAGCAGACAGGATAGAGGAAGAAGCGAAAAAAAAAGGAAGAGAATTGATAAAAGAGGCGGAGAAAGAGGGAAAAGAAGAGGCAAAGAAAATAGTGGAAGAAGGCAGAAAGGAGGCGGAGAGGATATATAACGAGGGAAAAGCAAAAATAAAGGAGATAGCAAACGAAATCGTTCTGGAGCTTATAGATTAAAATGATGATGCCTTCACAGATGAGCAGGATCAACATTCTTTTACACAAAAGAGATAGTCAGCATGTTATAAAAAAATTGCATGAAAGCGGATTGATGGAGATAACAAAAGCAAAAAATGAATTTTTTGAAGAAGGAAAAATGAACCCGCTTGTGGAAAAATGCGCTCATTATGAACTAAGGCTTGCCAGAATAATAGATATATTGAAAGGATATGAGAGAAAAAAAGGATTAAAAGAATTACTCAAACAGAAAGAGAGAAAGAAAATTAAAGTGAGGAAAAGAAGCTTTGAAGAAAAAATTGAAGATGCCAAAAAATTGCTGGAAGAGATAGAAGGAATCGTAATAAAAAATCAGGAAGAGATCGAAAGACTCGAGGAAAAAAAGGAAGCGTTGAAAGCAAAGATAAATGCTCTGGAATACCTTTCTTTGTTTAACATAGATGTATCCTGGCTTGGAAAGTCGAGATACACAATAATAAAATTTGGAATAGCAGATAAACCAATAAAGCTTGAAAATGCAACAGTATATTCTAAACCTGTTGGAGGAAAAAAGGAAGAAAAATATGCTGTTTTAATAGTTGCTCCAGTGAGTATGGAAAAAGAGGTGGCTAAATTAAAAATAGAAGAGATAAGTTTCGAAGGAAAAGGATTTGCAAAAGATTTGCTTAAGGAAGTTAAAAAGGGATTGAAAGATGTTGAGAAAAAAAGGAAGGAAATAATAAAAGAGATGAGAAATCTTTATGAAAAGAAAAAACTTGAGCTTTTCGCAATAAAGGAAGAGATACATATTGAGAAGGAGGAGAAAGAGATACAGGCATATTTTGGAGAGGGCAAATTCACATACTTCATAGAGGGTTATGCTCTTTCCGAGAATGTTGAAAAGTTAAGAAGGATTGTTGAAGATGTAACCAATAAAAAATGCTCTTTTCATGCCAGGAAAGTACCAAGAGGAAGAGAGGCGCCCATACATTTAAAAAATCCAAAATGGGCAAAGCCTTTTGAAACATTTGTTGAGCTTTTCTCCCTTCCAAAATATGATGAGGCAAATCCAACCTTATTTATTGGCATAGCCTTCATAATCTTCTTTTCATTTATGCTTGGCGACGCCGGCTATGGCTTGATCATATTCCTTCTTTCATTGCTCGCTTATATAAAATTTAGGAGGAGTGAGTTCATAAGGCAATGGTCTTTTATTGGAATATGGCTTGGTTTAGGAAACATTTTTACTGGCATGCTTTTCAACGGTTTTTTTGGAGATTTTGTGCCCCGCTTTATATATCATGATGCAAATAAAACGCTGTATCATGCAAACATAGCAGGGATAGAGCTTCCAATAGATGCCATACATAAACCGGTTATAATACTTGGAATAGCATTATTGCTTGGTCTGGCTCATCTAAACACAGGCTTTATCCTTGGAATTTATCAGAATATAAAGAGAAGGAAACCAAAAGCGATTTTCGTTGAACAATTTCCATGGTTTTTGTTGCAGATTGGCGGCGGCATGCTCATTGGCAGCTCTTTGCTGGGATTGTGGAGTCTGAATGGCACTGAAAAAATAATTGCATACATTCTTACAGTATTGGGTTTGGTCATCCTGTTTAAAGATAAAGGCGCCCTCGGGTTTTTCGATATAACTGGGTATGTGGGAGACTGGCTTTCTTACGCCCGCCTCCTGGCTTTAGGTTTGGCGACAGCTGGCATGGCTCTCGCTTTCAACATTGTTGCCCAGCTTCTTCCAACCATCGTTCCATATATAGGCATTGTTCTAGTACCAATTGTTTTAATTGTAACGCATCTCGCCAACCTGCTCATTCAATCTTTAGGGGCTGCAATACATGCTTTACGTCTTCAATATGTTGAATTCTTTAATCGTTTTTATAGTGGGGGCGGAAAAAGATATAAGCCCTTTTCAATTTCCAGAAAATATACGGAGGAAATAAAATGAGGAGAAAAGCGATAATAATGGGATTGGGAATATTTGTGATGCTTGCCCTGCCAGCAATGGCAGCAGATGATAGCGAGGGGAGCGTAAAGGCAAACATAATAATGGGGTGCATGCTCGCAACTGCCATAGCAGGGATTGCTTCTGCCATAGGCTTGGCAATAGCGGGAAGTTCAGCAGTGGCTGTGACAGCAGAGAAACCAGAATTGTTTGGACGCCTGCTAGTGTTGCAGGTATTGCCAATGACTCAATCTGTATATGGGTTGCTCACCGCCATACTGCTCATGATGGGCGCTGGCTTGCTTGGAGGCGCGCCCAAAACAACGCTCACGCCCTGGATTGGAACCGCTGCCATATTTATCGGGCTAACGGTTGGCTTAACAGGCTTGTCTGCAATAAATCAGGGTAGCATTGCCTCCGCATCTATTGCATCGGTAGGAAGAAATCCTGAAGTTGCGGCTCGTGGCATCATATTTACAGTTATGCCAGAGACAATAGCCATATTTGGATTGCTTGTAGCGATATTGCTTATGAGCGGATTGAACCTGCTTTAAAATGGCAATCGAAGATTTGATACAGGAAATAAAGAACAACGCTGCCAGGGAAGCAGAGGAAATAATAAAAAAAGCCAATGAAGAGGCAAAGAGAATAATAGAGGAAGCAAAGAAAGAGGCTGCAAGCAAGGCTGAGGAAATCATAAAAGGCGCTGAAAAAGAAGCGAGCAGTGTCAAAAATAAAATACTTGCAATGGCAAGGAGGAATGCAAGCAAATATATAATAGAGGCAAAAGAAAAATTGATAAATGAATGCATGGAAGAAATTAAAAAAGGGCTGAAAAAGCTATCAGGTAAGCAATATAAAAGTTATGTTGAAAGGATGCTACAGGAAGCAAAAAAAGAGATAGAAGATGGTTATCTTTTGATTTCTCGTAAAGAAGACGAGGAAATAGCGAAGAAAATTGGAATGGAAGTAAAAGGAAAAATAGATGCTATTGGAGGCGTAATAATAAAAAGTAAGGATGGAAGTAAAGAAATAAATGCAACATTCGATGCATTGCTGGAAAGAATGAAAGAGGAGTTAAGAATAAAGATAGCTGATAAACTATGGAAACAATAATATTTGCCATAATAGGCATTGCAATATCCACAGCAGTTGGAATAAAAATACTCCCTCCTTTGGTCTATTTATCAAAATTTTCTTATTCAAATGCAAAATTTTCCGCCATTCCAATAACCTTTCTCAAAGAAAAAGAGATAGCAAGATTGTTAGAATCAAAAAATCTGGAAGAGCTGAAAAACAATTTTTACAGCAGGGATTTTATCTTAAAAGGAGAAAATGTGAAGGAATTGCAGGATAGCATAGATGAAAGTTTATTCAGAATAATAAACATGGCTAAGAATGATTCGCCAAAAAGCGTGGCGCCATTTTATGAAGCATATATGAAAAAGCTCGATAGCTATGCAGTTAAAGAAGCAGTGCTTGCCTTAAAAGAGGAAAGGGAAATAGAAAATAAAGCAATGCTTGAAGAAAGTAAAGAAATGATTGAAAAAATAAAAGCGAATAAAGAAAATGCTCAGGAAATATTGAAGGAGTATGGATGGAGCATTAGCCTTCAAAAAAATGAGGAAGAGATAGAAAGAGATATTGAAAAGCAGGCAATGAGATTTTTAATTGAAGCAAAAATTCCAAAAGGATACAAGAAAGCCATAGATAGGTTTGTTAAAAGCCTTGTTGATATTTTAAATTTGAAGGCGATATTGAGAGGCAAATATTACAACATGCCGATATATCTGTATGGAGAAGGATGGGAATTGCCGGAATGGAAGCTAAAAGAGCTTATGAAAGTTGAGCATGTTAATGAAATCGTATCCTTGCTGGAAGGCACATCATATTTCAATTATCTGAAAAATGCTGTTGCAGATTTTGAAAAGTATGGAGTGGAAGCTTTTGAAAAGGCCCTGGACAGACAGATTTTAAAAATTGCAAGAGAGGTAGCAAACGATAATCCGCTTGGATTAGGCGTTGGAATAAGATTCGTTGTTGAGAAAGAATTTGAGGCGAGAAATTTAAAGGCTGTTGTTAAGGCTATTGCAGAAGGAATGCAGGAGCTTGCAAAAAGATTGGTGGTGGTTGAATGAAGATTGGTTGTATTGGGAGCGAGGATTTCATCACAATAATGAGGCTCGGTGGTGCAAGCCTTGCGGAAAATGGCGAGGAGGATATAGAAAAAAAGTTTGATGAAATGGTGGAAAAGGCTGATATAATCGTAATAGAGGAAAAATATGCTGAGAAAATCAAGGATAAGATTTTATATTTCCGATTGATACATGATAAGCCCGTGATAGTTGAGGTTCCTGCAAAGGAAAAAATGGAAAGGGAGGATACAATAAGGAAGATTATTGTAAGAGCTATAGGAGTCGATATAGGGGATTAAAATGAAAGGAAAAATAGTTGATGTTGCCGGACCAGTTGTAAAAGCAAAGCAGATGAAAGGAGCGAAGATGTACGACTTGGTTAAAGTCGGAGAGGAAAAGCTAGTTGGCGAGATAATAGAGCTTGTTGGAGATAGGGCAACAATACAGGTATATGAAGATACAACAGGCTTGAAGCCTGGAGATGTTGTTATAAATACTGAGATGCCCCTCGCTGTTGAGCTTGCTCCTGGCTTGCTTGCTTCCATCTATGATGGCATTCAGCGACCATTGCCAAAAATAATGGATATGGCTGGCGAATTTATTACTCGCGGCATAGAAGTTCATGCAATAGATAGAAAGAAAAAATGGGAATTTGTTCCCAAGGTTAAGAAAAATGAAAAAGTTAAAGAAGGAGACATAATAGGCGTTGTTGAAGAAACCCCAATCGTTGAGCATCGCATAATGGTTCCTTTTGGTGTAAATGGTGTTGTTACGAGCATAGAAGAAGGAAAGTTTAGGGTAGAGGATGTCATCGCTACCGTTAAATCAAACGGGGAAGAAAAGGAAATAAAAATGTTGCAAACATGGCCAGTGAGGCAGCAGCGCCCGTTTAAAGAAAAACTTCCACCAACTGTGCCTCTCATCACAGGGCAGCGTGTTTTCGATACTTTCTTTCCAATAGCGAAAGGAGGAACAGCTGCCATACCAGGTGGCTTTGGAACAGGAAAAACCGTTTCGCAGCATCAGCTGGCAAGATGGAGCGATGCAGATATCATTATTTACATAGGATGTGGTGAACGTGGTAACGAAATGACAGAAGTGCTGCGAGACTTTCCAAAGCTGAAGGATCCGAAAACAGGGCATCCTTTAATGGAAAGAACGATTTTGATTGCAAATACATCAAACATGCCTGTCGCTGCCAGAGAAGCAAGCGTATACACTGGAATTGCTCTGGCAGAATATTATCGCGACATGGGCTACGATGTTGCTTTGATGGCGGACTCCACGAGCAGGTGGGCTGAAGCTTTAAGAGAAATTTCAGGAAGGCTTGAGGAAATGCCGGGCGAGGAAGGATATCCCGCTTATCTTGCATCTCGCCTTGCTGAATTCTATGAAAGAGCTGGAAGAGTAAAGGTTATAGCAAGCGAAGACAGGGAAGGAAGCATCTCCGTCATTGGCGCCGTGAGCCCGCCAGGCGGCGACTTCTCTGAGCCTGTGACGCAAAATACATTGCGTATAGTGAAGGTATTCTGGGCTCTGGATTCCGATCTGGCAGACAGGCGTCATTTTCCTTCGGTAAACTGGTTGCGTTCCTATTCATTGTATCTCGAGCGAGTTAAAGGATGGTGGGAGAAGAATGTTGCCAAAGACTGGCTGGATTTGAGAAACGAAGCAATGGCTTTGTTGCAGAAGGAAGAGGAATTGCAGGAGATAATACGCCTCGTTGGCCCAGACGCCTTGCCACCAAGCGATAGAATTATTCTGGAAGGGGCTCGCGTTATAAGAGAGGATTTCCTTCAGCAGAATGCATATCACGATATCGATACATACTGCCCATACAAAAAGCAATATGAAATGCTTCGCATAATGATAAAATTCTATCATTTGATGAAGGAAGCCATAGGCAAGGATATAGAATTCGACAGGCTTAAGGAACTTAAATGCAGGGAAGCAATAGCAAGAATGAAAACGATACCAAATGAGGATTACGAACAGCAATTCAAGAAAATCGAAAAGGAGATGGAGAAAGAATTCGAGGAATTGGGATAATTTTAAATTTCAGGATATGTTAGCAAAAAGATGAGAGCATTTATTGCGATAGATATTGGAGAAAAAGAAGAAGTCGTTGAGTTATTAAAAGAACTGAAAAAGATAAAGGGCAGAATGAAGCTTGTTGAACCAAAGAACATTCATCTAACTCTAAAATTTCTGGGAGAAATAGATGAGGGGATGATAGGAAATATTAAAGAGAGTATAAAAAAAAGCATTGAAGGAATATCTCCCTTCACGGCAAATTTATCTGGATTGGGTGTTTTTCCAAGCGTTGATTATATGCGGGTTTTGTGGATTGGATTTAAAGATGAGGGGCAAACAAAAAAGATTGCTTCAGAGCTTGAAAAGGAATTGCATAAATACGGATTTAAAAAGGAAAAAGGCTTTACTCCTCATATCACAATAGCAAGAATAAAAAGCAAGGAGGGAAAGGAGGAAATAAAAAAATTTATTGAAAGATATAAAGAAAAAAGTTTTGGGGAAGTTGAATGCAGTGAAATTCGTTTAAAAAAGAGCATATTAAGGCCGGAAGGACCAATATATGAAACGATAGAAGAGATAAAATTATGAAATTGCTTAAAGAAGTTCTGGAAAAAATAAAGCCAAAGAAGGATGAGGAAGAAAAGTTAAAAAAGATCGTTGAAGAGCTGGAAAAGAAGATAGGCGAAGCTATTCCAAGCGACGCAAGTTTAATGCTTGTCGGATCTGTAGCGAAGGGAACATATTTGAAGAATTCTCTTGACATAGATTTTTTTGTTTTGTTTCCAAAAAAATATGAAAAGGAGGAAATGGAAAAAATTGTTATTGAGGCAGGAAAAAAAATTTTGCATGATTATAGAATCCAGTATGCTGAGCATCCTTATATAAGGGGTTTTTATAAGGGTTATCAAATTGATATTGTTCCATGCTATAGAATAAAGAGTATAAAGGAAATGAAAAGTGCAGTTGATAGAACACCATTTCATACAGAGTTTGTGAAGCAAAATATGGATGAAAGAATGAGAGATGAAACGAGATTGCTGAAGCAGTTTCTTAAAGGCATTGGATGTTATGGGGCGGAGGCGAAAATAGAAGGATTTTCAGGTTATCTTGCAGAGCTTTTGATAATAAAATATGGCAGCTTCATGGATGTTGTAAAAAATGCTTCACAATGGAAAGAAAAAATTTTTTTAAGGCTTGACAATGAAAAAAACATATTTTCTGAACGATTTGTCTTTGTTGATCCCGTCGATCCAGATAGAAATGTTGCCGCCGCCATATCAGAAGAAAAATTGAATATTTTTATTCAGGCATGCAAAGATTTTTTGAAAGAACCAAGCATAAAATTTTTCTTTCCCAACCCTGCTCCAAAGCTTTCCATTGAAGAGATTGAAAAGAAACTCGAAAATTTCATTGGAATATGCTTTGAGAAACCAAATATCGTTGACGATATTTTATATCCGCAATTGAAAAAAGCAGCGAACAGCATTGAAAAACTTTTCATTCAATATGATTTTGAACCTTTGAGGAAAGCTTGGTATGCCAACAAGGAAGCTTTCGTGCTTGTGGAGTTGAGATCCAAAACGATAGATGAAGAAAAAATTCATATGGGGCCGCCTTTGAAGGCAAAGCAGCATGTTGAAAGATTTAAAATGAAATGGAAAGAAAATGTTTTTGAGAAAGATGGCAGGATATGGGCAAAAATCAAAAGAAAATATACAGATGCAGAAAAGCTGCTGGAAGATAAATTACAAGAGCTAAGCCTTGGAAAAAACATAGATGAAATAAAAGAAAAGATAAGAATATGCGGGAAAGAAACAGCTCGCTTCACTGATTTCTGGAGCGAGTATTTTTGCAAGCTACCAAGATGGAAAAGGTAGTTAAATTAAACCAGCTTTCTGGAGAAGCATCAAATCTTCTGTAGAAAGTTTTTCTCCGCGTTTGAATCTTTCATATATCTCATCAGCCTTTTTCTGCAAAACACTTCTTTCCTTCTCTATTTTTTCAATCTTTTCCTTCTCCTTTATGTTTTTCATTTTGTTCTCTATTTCTCTTATCTGCTGAATATAAGAAACAAATTCTCTATGCGCCTTATCCGCATTTATCTTGCTCATTATGTATTCTCTCTCCACTTTCTTGAATTCCTTTCTCAATTTTCGCAGCATTTTCAGGCATTCAAGCATTTCCATGTGCTCGCGCTGCGCCCGCTCCGCCAGCTCCTGCACTTTCTCGTGTTCCTTGTCGCTTTTTTTCTTTAATTCCTGTTCTTTTTTTACATATTCTCTAAGCCTTTCATCTTTCTCGAGGATGCTCTCTCTTTCCCTTATTTCCTTATTCAATTTTGCGAGTTGTTGAATGAGTTCTTCTTCTTCTTTTTTGGTGAGCTGTTGAGTCATCTGTTTGAATTCGAGAGCATCTCTCTTCTGTTTCAAAACTTCGAGAGGAATCTTATTGGGGAAATATTCCTTCTTTATCCTGTTTATTTCTTCTCTAATTTTTTTGCATTCCTCATTCAGTTTTTTTCTCTTTTCCTTCGATTTGGCAACAAGCTTGTTTATTTCATTTCTTCTTTCCTTGTGCATGAGTCCCTCTTTCTTATATTTCTCTATTTGCCTGCTCAATTCATTTTTCTTTTCCCTTAATTTTTTTGTTTCCTCATTTAGCTTTTCCCTCTGTTCCTTTGCCTCATATAATTTTTTCTTTAGCTCTAATTTTTTGTTTTCAAGCTCTCTCACAACATCTTCCATCCTAATTCAAAATACCGTCTCCATTAAAAATTTTTCTTATTATCTATACCTTAAAGCTTCATTTTGAACGAATAATATGCTCCAATCACGGCTGGAATTAAAAAGGTTATAAAATAGCTTGTAATGGAAAGAGCAACAACTTTGCTTGCATCTATTCCATATATGGAAAAAAGTTTTATCAGTGCTCCTTCTCTTGTTCCAAAGCCAGATATCGTAACAGGTATCTGTCCTATTAAGGAAGCGATTGGGTATATAAATATGAAAGCATAGAGAGGGGCATGTATATGCAAGGCAATTGCAACAATATATGTCTGCAGAAAGAATAGGGAATAGCTGAAAATTTCTATCGACAGTGGAATAAGGAGAAATTTAACGGAAGGCATATCTTTATAAAATTCCTCTGAGTAGTTTTTTCCTTCCTCTCTAAATTTTTCAGGCAAAATGATCTTATAGACAAAATCAAGAATTCTTTTCCCTATCTTCCTGTTTTTAAAAACCAGAGCAACAAAAAGAATTATTAAAAAAACAATGAGGAGGGTTGTAAAAATTTTTGGAAAGAATTTTATCAGTAATATTGAGCCGATTATTGCAAGAATGAAAAGAGAGAAAAGTTCTATGAGCTGGTCCATTAAAAAATTTGATGTGCATTTTCCCATGCTTGTTTTGCTTTCCTTCTTTAAATAGAATATTCGGATTGCATCTCCTATCCATAATGGCGTTATTGTCCCATAAAACAAACCAATCAAATTTATCTTAACCAATCTGGTTAGTTTAACTTCTATGCCTTGCTTTTTAGCAATCATCTGCCATTTATATGTGCTTATGAAAATTCTGGGAAAGAAAATTATGAAGGCGAGAAAAAGATAAAATATGTTTACTCTCGCCAATACATTCAATATTCTATGCACTCCTGCCTTCCATATTATATATGCAAATAATGTTAAGCCAATTAATGGGAGAAAATTTT
>JAGGXG010000130.1 GCA_021163175.1 Thermoplasmata archaeon | reverse complement strand
TCCAGTTATAGAAATTCTGGAAAAGAAAGATGGAATGGTGAAGGTGGAAGTGAGCGTAGGAAAAGAAATAAAGCATCCCAACACCATAGAACATCATATTGCGTGGATAGAATTATATTTCAAACCAGATGGAGAAAAATTCCCGAAAATGATTGGAAGGGTTGCATTCACAGGGCATGATGATCCATTAACGGAGCCGATAGCAACATTTACATTTTCGACAAATAAAAAGGGAGTGTTACAGGCATTGTCATTCTGCAACATACACGGACTGTGGGAAGGAGAAAAGAGGATCGAATAAATGAAGGTTATAAGAAGCACTTTTCTCATTGATCCAGATGGAAACATAGTGCATGAATGGAAGCGCGTCAAAGTAAAAGGACACGGTGAAGATGTCTTGGAAAAATTGAAGGATGCAATAAAATGAGAAATTATTCATTGCATAAGCATCACAGAATGATGCTTAAAGAATACAAAAGAAAATTCATTATTTCAACAATTGTCACCATACCGATTCTTATTCTTTCATCTTTTGTATTTTTCCATGGTGGCTTACTCGAGGCAGAGTTTTATATGGCCATCGTATATTAATATCGCCAGCAATTGGTGCTTTGTTGATGTCTTTAAGCACCATAATTGTGGCAATAAATGCAAAATTGATGAGGTGAGAAAATGAAGAAAATGGTGGAAAAAGCTTTAAGGGAAGCTTTTGCTGGAGAAAGCATGGCTCATATGAAATATTTGATATATGCGAGCATAGCTGAAAAAGAAGGGTATAAAAATGTTGCCCGTCTTTTCAAAGCCATAGCATACGCTGAAAATGTTCATGCAAAAAATCATGCAAAAGCTCTGGGCATGATAAAGGATACAAAAGAAAATTTGATGGATGCCATCAAAGGCGAGATATTTGAGGTGGAGGAAATGTATCCTGTTTATAGCGAGATAGCAAAAATGCAGAATGAAAGCAATGCCATAAAATCTTTCCATTATGCTATGGAAGCAGAAAAAATACACGCTGCCATGTATGAAGATGCAAAGAATAGCATTGAAAATGATAAAGATATTGATATAGGCACGATATACATTTGTCCTGTATGTGGTTACACACATATTGGAAGCATTGAGAAATGCCCAGTTTGCGGATATGATGGCAAATTTGAGGAATTTTGATAATATGACTGGAAGAAAGGCTGAAGATTTTGTATTGAAGGACCATAATGGAAAGCCATTTACCCTGACCCAATACATAGGGAAGAGAGTGCTTTTGTCATTTCATCCCCTCGCCTTTACTCCAGTATGCCAGGAACAAATGAAAAGTCTGGAGAAAAACTATGAGAAGTTTGAAGCGCTGGATACAGTTCCAGTCGGAATAAGCATTGGTTCAACATTCTCCAAGCATGCATGGGCAAAAATCATTGGAATAAAAAAGTTAAGAATGTTATCGGATTTCTGGCCTCATGGCGGCGTCGCCCAAAAATTTGGCATTTTTGATGACGAAGCAGGTTTTTCGAAGAGGGCGAATATCATAATAGGAAAAGATGGACGGATAGAGTTCATGAAAGTATATGAAATATCGGAATTGCCTGATGTGAATGAAATAATTGAATTTTTGAGGATAAAATGAGTGAGTTGCTGGGAAAGAAGGAAAGATTGAAGGAAATATTGAAAAGGCTTCATTCTGGAGAGGATGTTGAGGAGTTGAAAAAAGAAGCCAAAGAGCTTCTGGCAAGCATTTCTCCTGTGGAGATTCCATTGATAGAGCAGGAGTTAATGCAGGAAGGCTTGAGTGTGGAAGAAATAGCAAGGATGTGCGATTTGCATGTTGAGTTGTTCAGGGAGGCAGTAGCTGGAAAGGCTGGAGTGCTGCCAGAAGGGCATCCATTGCATACTCTTTATAAAGAAAATGAGGAGATAACAAAAGATGCAGAAAAACTTGCTCTGTATGCAAAAGCAATGGATATTGAAAAGATGAAAGAACTTGCGAAAGAGTTGCGAAAAATTGGCTTCACTCACTATGACAGAGAGGAAACTTTGATATTTCCATATTTGGAGAGGCGCGGAATAACGGCGATGCCATCGACACTCTGGCGTAAGCATGATGAAATAAGGATAAAGTTGAGACAGCTTTTGCAATTTATTGAAAAAGGGCTGCATGAGAGAGCAAAAGAGAAGGCAATGGAAGTATCGCAACTTTTGATAGATATGGTTTTCAGGGAAAATAATATTTTATATCCTGCTTTGCAGACATTGCTAAGCGAGGGCGAGTGGATGGCGATAAAGCAGCAGGAGAGCATGTTCGATTTTTACAAAGTTAAGCCAAAAGAATGGAAGAGCAATGCCAAGCCTGTGCATCCATATGAAATAAAAGCAGATATAACAGAAGAGCAATTGCAAAAATTGCCGGAAGAAATAAAAATGATGATGAAAATGGCAAAGCCAGATAAGAGCAGGCTTGAAAGAGAAGATGATATAAAACTTGATACAGGCTATATGCTGCCAGAAGAGATAAATGCTCTGTTTAAAACATTGCCATTCGGAATAACATTCATAGACAAGGATGACAGAGTTCGCTTTTTCTCTGGCAATAGAATTTTTAAAAGAACAGCATCAGTGTTGGGCAGACCTGTTCAGCTATGCCACCCGCCAAAAAGTGTGCATATCGTTGAAAAGATATTGAAAGCATTTAAAGATGGAAGCAGAAACAAAGCTGACTTCTGGATAAAAATGGGAGACAAATTCATTTACATTCTTTACATTCCTGTTAGAGATGAAAATGGAAATTATATGGGAACACTCGAAATAGAGCAGGAGATAAGCAAGCTCAAAAAACTGGAAGGAGAAAAAAGAATACTTGACTGGAAATGAACCCCTTTCTTAAGAGGAGACACCTAAGGTTTCTCCTTCTATCCTCTTCCCTTGCAACCCTTTAGAAAAGGTCTGCACCCTAAAAGAGATGAAAATGGATGATAAAAAGCTTCGTAATATAACGAGAGAATTCAACAAATGGCGCTACCCAGAATGCAGAGCCAGAACTATAAAAAATGATGATGAAAAGCTTATAATGCAATTTGATGGAACATTTAGCCATTCATGCTGCTTTGATGAACATTTTGAAGATTTTCGTATAATGCTCGAAGAAAAAGGAGAAAAATATGAAATAGCTGAAATAAAGCACATCGGAAGAAAATTTGTTGTGAGATATGAAAAAAGAAAGAAAAAGAGATGATGGATGGCTTTCAGAGTAAATCTGCAAGTTTTTTATATCTCTGTTTGTCACATGTGTATATCGAGTTGCCCTCAACTTTATGCCCAATAGTTGTTGAATATATCTTGCATTAAGATTTTATATTTTCTTGTATTATCATATTGTGATAAAGAAGGATTTAAATATTTCGTTTATTAACTTAAGTTTGGGAGTTTCCCGAAAAGATTACGGGAAATTGGAGTTATACGCCATTTTTAGTTTGAAGAAAGGAGGTGAGTAAAATATGGAAGAAATTACATTATTTGATGCTGAGGGCAACCCTATTGCCTACATTGCTCCCGCTGAAGAAAACACAATCTATCTTTGGTCTGGAGAACCTGCTGCCTATCTCGATGGAGAAAATATATACGGATTTAATGGAAAACATCTCGGTTGGTTTGAAGAAGGAATCATTTGGGACCATGAGGGAAATAGAGTCGGTTTCATTAAAGAGACTTTGCCTATCTTCCCAAAGTTTGAGCCCTTCAAAGCGTTCAAGCAATTTAAACCATTTAAGGCATTTAAAGAATTTGCACCATTTAAGCCATTTAAGTCAACGAACGTTTCTAACATTCCGCTTTCTGCATTTCTTAGGAGGGGCATAGAATGAGTAAAACGGAGTATAACAACGGATATGACTTCGGTTTTCCTATACAAAACCTACACTCTTCGGGGAAGTTGCCTTCGGTAACATCTCATATCCGCCAAACGTTAGGCGACATGCGTAATGAAATGGAGGTAAAACATGTTAGATAAAAGCACTATTATTAAACGGCTTGCATTTATCAAGTATTTATACAAATTAGCTACGGATCAATCAAGAAGACCAGAACCTTTATGCTCAGCTTCAATTCTAACTTTTCATGACGCAATTGAGCTCTTTTTACAACTTGCCTCCGAACATTTGGATGTCGGTAAACAACAGCCTTCATTTATGGAGTATT
>JAGGXG010000156.1 GCA_021163175.1 Thermoplasmata archaeon | reverse complement strand
TTATGAGATTTAGGACATATATTGTTGGAACAGTTGCCAAAAAAGCCTTGAGCCGTCTATTTAAATCAACGCCTTTCAAAGCCATGAGTATGCCAATGAATACTGCCATTGACTGCAATCCTGTGCATGCCAGAACGAGGCTTACACTATATACTCCATTGAAATAAACAGGAACCTGAATGTTTATCATCCCGCTTGGCTCGCCAACGGTGACGTTATATCCAAATATGCGGAGGAGCCAGGCGCTTTGAATGGCGACAAGCTTTATCAGAAAGCCAGCCAGCCATGGAATTTTTTGAGTCGTGAAATATATCAGACTGGCGTAAAATGCTGAGCCTGCGAGAAAATCGAGGCTTTCCACATCTTCATTTCTTTTATGGCTCAGGTATTCATGATAGGAAATGTATGAAAGAAAATATACTCCCAAGATGCAAAAAACAGCATTGAAAACATCGCCTTCTTCCTTATAATATAAATATTCTGGTTGCAGAGCCCAGTATAGGGCAAAGAGAAGCCATGCAATGAAAAGATAAAAATGTTTTTTTGTGCCCTTTGAAAAATATCCATAGGCAAAAATGAGCAAGGATACAAACAATAATGGTGTGGTGGCAGTGCTAAATTTAACGAAGTCATATATCTCCCAGAATAGAAAATGTCCAATGAGCATTGCCAGAGTTGGCAATCCAAAGAAAAATAAAACATGCTTCATTTTAGCTCTTCCATAAGCTCTTCTATTTTTAGCTCAGCCTCTTCAAGCTTTCTTTTGCATATTTTGAACAGCTTTACGCCCTCTTCAAATTTCTTTATTGTTTCATCCAAGTCTAAGCTTTCTTTTTCAAGCTCCTCAACTATATTTTCAAGCTTTTCCAAAGCTTCTTCAAATTTCATTTCTTCTTCTCCTTCACCTTGCATTTTACCTCTCCATCTCTAACTATAACACGTAAGCCATCTCCAATTTCGACATCATCAACGCTTTTAAATAATTCTCCATTTTCCAGCAATGTTATTGAATAACCTTTTTCAAGAATTTTATATGGATTCGAGGAATTCAATTTTTCTTCTATTATCGCAAAATAATTTTTCAGCTTCTCCACTCGAGCTTTCCAGAAATTTTTCAACTGTTCGCCCAAGCTTGCACATTCGTCAATTTTATCCGATATCAGTTCATATGGGTATTTAAATACGCTGCTGTTCGCAACAATCTGAAGAAGATTGCCTGCTTTTTCCCTTCTGGCATCCATTGCTTTGATCATTCGCCTTGCCATATTCATGATATTCTTTTCAACATCTCTTCTATCCGGCACGACAAGCTCCGCCGCCGCGCTTGGCGTCGCCGCTCTTGCATCTGCAACAAAATCCGAGATGGTAAAATCTGTTTCATGGCCAACGGCAGAGATAACTGGAATGCGCGATGAGAATATTGCCCTCGCAACCTCCTCGGTATTAAAGGCCCACAGATCTTCCCAAGAGCCGCCACCTCTTCCCACTATTATAACATCTGCTCTTCCATCTTCATTGAGTTTTTTTATTGCATTTGCTATTTCATTGCTCGCTTCTTCTCCCTGAACTCTTACAGGAGCGAGAAGGATTTTAACTGGGAAGCGACGTTTTATTACATTTATTATGTCTCTTATGGCTGCACCATTTGGAGATGTTACAACACCTACGATGCGAGGAATCTTTGGCAAGCTTTTTTTATGCCTTTCATCGAACAATCCTTCTTTCCTTAATTTTTCCTTTATTTCAATGAATTTTAGGAAAAGTTCTCCGACGCCTCCTATCTTTATGTCCTTTACATACATCTGATAAATTCCTTTCTTTTCATATACACGAACATCTCCTTTTAAAATAACTTTCATGCCATTTTTAAGGCTATAAGGCAGTGAAGGAGAAAACATCACGCACCTTAAAACAGCATTTTCATCTTTTAAATAAAAGAAGTAATGGCCTATAGCTTCCCTAAAATTCGATATCTCGCCCTCCACCCACACATCTTTTATGTTTGCATTTTCAATAGCTTTTTTAATGTATTCAGTAATCTCTCCAACAGTGTATATTTTTTTCAGCATTCTCCTTTCCTTACAAAAGGTGGTTTAACCATCTTTGCTTTAATCTTTCTTCTCCCTTCAATTTCTACAGTGTTGCCAACTTCGATAAACTCCTTTTTAACGAAGGCCATTGCAATTCCCTTTTTCAGGCAAGGAGAATAACCTCCAGAACTTACAACTCCAATTTTCTCTCCATCTTTGATTACATTATTTCCATGCCTTGGTATACCTGCATCTATGCATTCCAGATATGCAAGCTTTTCTTCTATCCTATCTTTTGCTTTCATCAAAGCATCTTTCCCAATGAAATCATGTTCCCAATCAATTGTCCATTCCAAGCCAACCTCATAGGGATTCCTTCCTCCTTCAAATTCATTGCCAGCGAGCATAAAACATTTTTCAAGGCGCAGGCTATCTCTTGCTCCCAAGCCAGCCGGCATTATATTGTATTTCTTTCCTTTTTCCAAAGCTTCTTCAAAAATTTTTACAGCTTCTTCAGCAGGATTAATGTAAAGCTCATAGCCTTTCTCTCCTGTGTATCCGCTTCTTGAAACAATTATTCTTGCATTGCTCTCAATCTTCATTTGCTCTCCTATCTCGGCTACTTCAAAAAATTTTAATGCATTGACATCGAAACTCGTTAACTCATTAAGCACTTCTGCAGAATATTTCCCCTGTATTGCAATTATGGAATATTCATTTGTTACATCTATTGCTTCAATTTCATTTTTTTCAAACCATTCCATTATTTTTTCGTGCATTCCTGCATTTGGGATGAAAAGAAAGCCATCTTTCAAATGGAAGAAGACTTCGTCGTCTATTATATTTCCATTCTCATCCAGCAAAAGAGTGTAATTTCCACTTCCTTCTCCGACTTTCCTCGCATCTCCAACAATAACACGGCTTATTTCTTCCTCGCTACTCTTAACAAAAATTTTTCCCATATGGCTTACATCAAATATGCCAACGTTGTGGCGCACGTTTAAATGCTCATCCTGTATGGAAGTATATTTTAATGGCATTTCATATCCCATAAAATTTGTGAACGTCGCCCCAAGCTTCTTATGCAAATCATACAAAGCTGTTTTCATGAGTGTAAAAGATATTTGCCTTAATAAATTATGTGCTCCTTCTCGTTTTGCATTCCATGAAATGTTGTGGTGTGCGAGGGATCGAAATTGTTTATGGCTTCAACAATATCCATTCCTTCGATAACCTTTCCAAATACAGCATATTGCCCATCCGGATAGAAATCAAGCCATTGTAAAAGCCATCATCGTTATGGGAGCATATTTATCATAAAGCACTTCATTTTATCCTTTCCTCAATCCATTTTACAATGGCATTTCTTTCTATCCTTATTTGCTCTGTTGTATCCCTAAATCTTATGGTAACGGTATCATCATCTTTTGTTTGATAATCGACTGTTATGCAAAATGGCGTTCCAATTTCATCCATTCTTGCGTATCTCCTTCCTATGCTGCCCTTTTCATCATAGAATGCCATTATTCTGTTTTTTCTCAGCTCTGCCTCAATTTCTTTTGCAATTTCTGGCAGCCCATCCTTTGCTACAAGCGGGAAAACACCAGCCTTTATGGCAGCTATTGAAGGAGGAATGGAGAGAACAACATAATTTTCCCCTTCCTTTTTCATCTCCTTATAATTGTGCTCTAAAACTGCATAGAATATCCTGTCTATTCCATATGAGGGCTCTATAACATGCGGGATATATTTCTCCTGTTCTTCCATCTCTTCCACTTCAAAGAATTGCTCGTCGAGCTCGATCTTTTCTCCATCAAGCTCAATTTCAATTTTTCCATTTTTAATAACACCTTTCTCCAACGCTTCTTTAACCCTCATGGCTTTTGCTTTAAACTCCTTTCCGATTTTATCCATTTTTGGCTTTATTTTTTTTCTTTTTATTTTTTTCTCGCCACTTGCATACATGTTGACTCCAGTTGCTTTCATATGAGCCATTAAATCGTGAGCTGCTCTATCGGCTATACCAACGCATTCGACCCATCCGAAACGTTGTAAAAAAATTTCAGCATCCCAGCAATCGTTGGCGTAGTGGGCGAGCTCATCTTTCTCATGCTGTCTGAACCTTATCTTATTTTCATCTATTCCAACTTTAGTTAAAAATTCATGGGTCAATGCCATGTAATAAGCGAGTGCCTCATTTCCTATTATGCCACGCTTTACAGCCTCTCCAACCTTCATTTTCATTTCATCCATTCCAGCTGGAAGGAGGCGAAGTTCCTTATCTCTGTATTCTTCAAAATTCTCATGTTTCTTGTTTTCAGGATGGAAGAATATCTCCGCTTCAGCCATCGAAAACTCCCTCAAACGAAGAACACCCTGGCGAGGAGAAACCTCGTTTCTGAATCCTTTGCCAATTTGAACAACGCCAAATGGAATTTTTTTGCGGAAGAAATCGTAAAGGAACGGAAAATCAACGAAAATGCCCTGCGCCGTCTCGGGGCGCAAAAATGCCTTATCCTTCTTTTTTGCCCCTATGTATGTTTCAAACATGAGGTTCATTTCTCCATGCTCGACATCGCCGCCACATATTGGGCATTTTCCATCTTTTAGCTCCTCCACCTTGAAGCTTCTTCCACATTTTTTGCATGTTGCTATCTTGTCTATGAACTCGTCGACGTGGCCAGATGCCTTTAAAACATCATATGGTGTTATTGATGGTGTGGAAATTTCATAGAATCTTTCTTTTATGATGTAAAAGTTACGCCATTCATTTTCAATGTTGTTTTTCATAATGCTTCCTATTGGCCCGTAATCGTAAAATCCAGCCTCTCCACCATATATCGCATATGATTTGTAAAGTATGCCTCTCCTTCTCGCAAGAGCCATTATTTTTTCATACACATCCATGCAATCACAACAAAGCCTTCATCAAATCAGTATCGTATATCATCCCCATAATTTCATTATTTTCATCGGTTACTGGCATCTGATCAATGTCTTTTTCTATCATTTTTCTTGCAACCTCTCCTATTCTTTCACGCTTGTAAACTGTTATAACATTCCTTATCATAACTTCCTTTACAGGAACTTCTGGAAGTTCTATTTTAGAGGTTTCATAATAGAGACGCATGATGTCTCGTATACCTTCCCATGTCCATAAATCTTCATCCTCGCCCAAGCCAATGGAAGAGGTGTCTACTCGCTCCCTGACTAAAGAAAAATTAAATAGGTCGCCATCTGAAACGATTCCAGCAAGTTTGCCATCACTTCCCAAAACAGGCAATGCAGGCATATCTGTTATTCGAAATATTTTCATCACAACAGGCAATGGCGTCTCTTCATAAATGGGAACGAAAGGTGATTCAATGTAATCTTCAATCTTATCGCCATCGAGCCTTGAAATGAGCTTTAATATGTCTCGTGGAGATACCACACCAACAAGCTCACCCTTTCTAACAACAGGGATACCATGTATCTTCTTTTCATAAAATATTTTTGCTGCCGTTCTGACGCTTGCATTTGGAGATATCGTTATTGGCTCCTTATTCATAAGTATGGCAAGCTGATCCTCTTCAGGATTCCTGAAAATGTCCTTTCTCGTTACAATGCCAGCAAACTTTTTTGTTCCAGCTTTTACGACCGCTAAGCCCGACACCTCATGCTTGGCGAAGAGATGCAGCACATCCTCACGCCTGCCTGGCACTTCCGCCACCGGCGGATTCTTGTCCATAACATCTTTTACTTTAAGCTTCTTCATATTCTCTCCAACATGAATTGGCTTGGTTTTTTAAACTTTTCATTCCTCATTTTTAAACTTTTTAAAAAATTTTTTAAGTTTGCATGATTGGAGTATGAAAGTTGCTCTGGTGAATCCATCTTACTTTGATCCTTTTTCGATGGAGAATGTTGGAATCGTTGAAAACATGGCAAGGAGATTGTCTCTCCTTTCCTTAATGTATGTCTCATCCATTTTGAATCTGAATAACAGAAATCTCAAGTTCTGGGTTTTCATAGCGTATCTATCTTTCTATATGAGAAGAAACATATTGGTACATTGCTAAGGTTATTCATAAACTCATTCTTTTATTAAAGGCAAAATATCCTTAAATTTTGGATGATTTGCATCTTTCATCATTCTATATATGGCCATCTCGCTACTCGTTAATTTTATTCCTTCCTGTTTCATTCTTTCTATTGCAATTTTCTTTTGCTCCTCATCTCTTGAGCCCGTGCAATCTATGGCTACCTCTACATCATATCCAGCTTTTTTCATATCCATAGCAGTTTGGATAACGCATATGTGAGTTTCTATCCCAGTGATGATAACGTTATTGCTTCCAATTTTCTCCACTTCCTCTACAAATTTTTCCTCTCGCCAGCATGAAAAAGAACTTTTTTCTATTGCATCTTTTCCAAATATTGTTTCTCCAAGATTAATCTGCTTCGTGTATATTATTGGCATATCAAATATTTCGAAAGCCTTTATCAGCTTTCGAGCGTTTTTAATCACTTTTTCAATTCCTTTTATATGCTTTGCAATTCTTTCCTGAAAATCTATTACAACAAGCAGCATGGAATCATATCAAAAATTCCTTAAATACTTTTTTTGGATTGCTTGAAACCATCTTTATTGCTTCCTTTTCATCTATTTCAAAATTTTTTATGGTATATTTTAGCTCCTCCACTATATCTGGCTCAACAACCATTGCATTGTCTGTTCCAAGCATGATGGTGGCGTTATATTCCATCAATAATTCAATTTTGGGGCGCAATCCAAAAAATGCATTGGAGCGTGGACATATAACAACTGGAATGTCTTCTTCAGCAACCTTTTCAATGTCTCTTTTGCTTGCCATGCATAGATGCACGACAAAACTTGGCTTTAATTTTAGCACTTCATCTATGTTTTCTCTTTTCGCCTCGCTTACGTGCAATGCAAAAATTTTTTTCCTTTTGTGGGCGTGCTCTGCAATTTTTTCAATATCTTCATTCCAGTCTGATATGCTACTCAAACCCATTCCATGGGCTATGGAAAGAATGGAATCCACTTCGTTTTCATTGTATTTCATTTCTTTTGGTCTGCCAAGAATAATCGCTTCTATTTTTCTTCCATCCAAAGCTTTTTTAAGCAGCTTTATTCCCTCTATTCCACCCTCCCTAAAATCAACAAATGCGTTTGTTCCAGCTTTTTCCATTAAATCTATTGCTTTTTTCATCCCATTTATTACTTTCTCCTTGCTCGCTTTTTCGAGCATTCTGTGCTTGTATCCATAAACAGGGGCCACAAGCTCCTCCACACTATATTTTTTTCCTGGAAGCTTTATAAAAGCATCACCAATGTGAGTGTGACTATTGATTAGGAAGAGTGATTTTAAATAATGTTCCTCCATTTTTAGTATCACTTACCTCTATTTTCCCTTTATGCTCCTCAACAATTTTTTTTGCAAGATATAAGCCTAAACCTGAGCCACTGCTTTCCTTTCCTTTAACCCCCATTTCAAAAATCTTATCTTTTATTTCATCTGGTATTCCAATTCCATTATCCTCGATAAATATTTTTGTCTCGCCATTGCTTTCCATCCAAACTTTTATCTGGCTGGCTTTCGAATGAACAATGGCGTTCCATATTATGTTTGATATCGCCTCCTTCAAAAAATCATTTGCATATATTTCGACATCCTTTCCATTGTATATTGCCCTTATGCCTCTATCTTTTAATTCCTTTTCGTATTCATGCATTATTCCCTCCATTGTTTTTCCCATATTTATGACCCGTTTTTCCTTTGTTTTGAGCTTACTCAATTTTCTAACATTCTCTATCAATTCCATGGCTGATTTCGCAGCATTCAATGCAAGCTCGGCCATTTCTTTTGTTTCTCCTTCTGCTTCCTCATAGATTATATCGAGATAACCATATATTATCTGCAATTTATTTGCTATATCATGGCGAAGCAAAGAATTATAAAATTCAGATTCTTTTATTGCCTTCTTCAATTCTGTTATGTCGTGTATTATTCCATCTATGTATTCTTTATCTCCTTCCTTAACAAGTATTGCAAACTCGTTTCCAATTATTGTTTTTCCATCCTTCCTTACGTATTCAACTTCATAATTTTTAACAAATCCCTTCTCCTTTACTTCCTTTATAAAATTTTTCCTCATCTCAGGATTTTTGTACAGGTGTGATAAATCCATTTTTTTAAGTTCTTCCTCGCTGTATCCGAAAAGTTTCTCAAGAGAAGGATTTACTTCAAGAAGTTTTCCATTGATATCTATCCTATAAATTCCTTCGACAGCGTTTTCAAACATGCTCCTGTATTTTCTTTCAGATGATGCCAGCTTCTCCTTATATTCAACATTTTTTATCGCCGCCGCCACCATGCTGGCAAAGATTTCGAGAATGGTTGTATCTTCTTCATTGAATGCATTGTATTCGGCGCTCTCAACATTTATTATTCCCAGCACTTCATTTCCAAATTTTATCGGGACAGCTAACTCGCTCCTCGTGTTGGGATTGCTCTCTACATATCTTTCATCCTTTGTCACATCTGGAGAATATATGGTTTTCTTTTCATTGAAACTTGCAACTGTGATTCCTTTTCCATCAAGCTTTAGAGGTGAGTTTGGCTTTTTTATTCCATATGTTCTTACTGCAACAAGCTCATTTCCCTTTTTCATCAAAATTGCAAAACTATTCAGCTTGAGAATTTTTTTCAATGCTTCTTCTACCGTATCATATATGTCATCAAGAGAATTTGCCAACGGGAGTTTAGATGAAAGCTGATACAGCAAGATAATCTTTAACATGCTTTTCAATCCTAAAAAGGAAAACCATAAATAAATTTTGTGAAAACATCGGGGTTGATGATATGTTAAAGCCCGCCCCCGCATTATAAAAGGAGGTGGGCGAAAATGTTGTATGCAGGTATGGATGTGCATAAGAAGTTTTGTCAGGTCATAGTATGCACAAAAGAAGGAGAAGT
>JAGGXG010000118.1 GCA_021163175.1 Thermoplasmata archaeon | reverse complement strand
TCCGAGCTTTTTCTTCTTCTCTCCAAAATATTTTTCTATTCCATTTATTTTTTCAAAGATATAGTTTATTCCCTTTGGCGTTGCTTTGTAATATCCATTGATAACGCCTATCATTCCATCATTCCTCATTTTTTTCATGTAATCAGAGACAGCCTGCTTTGTTATTCCTATGCGAGCTGCTATTTGGTCAAGTTTTGTATAATTGCCGGTTGCAATCTCAAGCAATATGAGAAATTTCTTCGATAAAATATCTGAAACCATATTCATAAATCATGAAAGATTTTAATATTTTGGCAAAATCATGAATATGCTTGTAAAAGACTTAAAGAAATGTCCTGAAATAAAAGGGGGAGATGGTTCAATCATAAGAGAATTATTGAGTCCCTTGAAAGACGATGTTGAAATAAGTTTTAGCATCGCTCATGCAAAAGTGATGGCTGGCGAGGAAACATTGCCACACAGGCTCAGTAGCTCTGAAATTTATTATATACTCGATGGACAAGGAGAAATGTATATCGATGGCGAGAAAAAAATTGTAGAAAAAGGCTGCTTGATTTACATACCTCCGAACTCTGTTCAAAAAATAAAAAATACTGGAAAGGGAGAGCTTTCGTTTCTATGCATTGTTGAGCCAGCCTGGCGGAAGGAAAATGAGGAAATTTTAGGATAGTTTCATTCTTTTCAATGGCTTCGCCAAATGGCGTCTTGCCACAACTGGAACTTCATAAAAGCCAGGCTTTATGCCTCTTTCAACAATCTCATATCTTGCTTTATCTTCTCCAGCTTTTATTCCGCATTTTGGGCATCGATATCCTTTTCCTCGCCCCATTGATTTCATATGCTTTCCGCATTTCGGGCAAATAGGATTCTCCATCTTTTCATACACTTTCGCAAGCTTTTCAATTTTGATTTTCTCAATGTTTATTGTTAGTGGTTTTTTTCTTACTCCTCCATATACAACAACAACATCTCCTTTCCTCAATTTTTTTATAATGTTGCGAAATCTTTTTGTTGGTTCATAGGCGGCGCATTCTATTTCATTTCCATCATATATTGAAAAAATAACATGTCCTCCTTTTATGACATGCGGTTCTTTTTTTACAATGCCTTTAACAATAACGCTTTCATATGGCTTAACATCTTTTATTTTCTTCTTTTGCAAATGCTCATCTGTAGCCTGATTTGTTTCAAATATGATCCACCTTTCTATTTGCGAGGAAATAACGATGCCCATTGCCTTTTTAAGCTCATCTGCATCCTCTCCTCTTATTCCATACAATACAGGCGAATTAGCGTGAGGCATTATTGCAATATACTTATTTTCATAATCATAGTTATCAAAGCAACTTTTGCATTCTTTATCCATTTTTATAACACTTTCCTCATCAACCCATTTTTTTCTGGCATATGTAATCAGTTCATATGTTCTATCATATGGTTTCCATGATATTGCTGCAACACTTCCTATGATGCCACGCCCATTTTTATATGCTTTGTAGATGCAATTCTTTGTTTCCATCTTTGCTTCTTCAATTGTAACAATGCTCCTGACAGCTTTTTTATAAAATGAATATGAAGGCTTTTTTCTGCATATGACGAAAGCTGGATTTGTTTTTTCATCTTCCAAAAAAGCTCTGGCATGTATTATTTTTTCGAGCTCTTCGGAAACATCTTCAAATTTGTTTATTCCTTTTTCATAAGCATATATTTTTTTTCCAATGTGGCCAATTTCAAATTTTTTTCCATAGCCATGTCCAAAATGTAAAGCTATGGCTCCATTTCCGCGAGTCTTCCAAGGGATATTTGGATTTAGCCTTACCAGACGAGGAAATCCTATTAAATCGAATTTATTGCTCAGCTCCTTTATCACCTCGGTGGCAACATATGTTGTGCATCCTCCTTGAGCGGAGTCAGTATCATCTATTCCAATCCACATTAAGTTTTTATATGATAAAGTAGTATATGAGTTTGATGAATAGAACAGAGCTACTCTTTGAAACCAGAGAGCTATTAGCGAGAGCTGGATTCTATTGCAGCGAGATATGTAATGTGCGTCCGAGTAGCTTTGACTTTGTAGCGAGAAGAGATAACCTCCTTTTCATAATAAAGGTGCTCAATAATGTGGACGCTTTAAGCCAGGAGGTTGCAGAAGAGCTTATATCAATAGCGAAATATCTTGAAGGCGTCCCAATCATAATTGGAAGAAGAAGCTCATTTTCAATGCTTGACGATGATGTCATCTACTTCCGCCATGGTGTGCCAATCATGACATATGAGACGCTAAAAAACTATCTTCAGGGCATGCCTCCCGTTGTATGCGCCGCCCCCGGCGGCTTCTATGTGAATATAGACGGCGAGCGCCTTCGCCGCACGCGCATGGAGCAGGGCGTTTCCATAGGGCAGCTTGCCAGAATTGCTGGGGTATCGAGAAGAGCAATCAGGATGTACGAAAGTGGGGAGAGGGCGACAATAGAAGTGGCTTCCAAGCTAGCTGAATTTTTGGGCGATGAATTCATACAGCCCATTGATTTGATGAAACTCATTGAAAAGGAGGAGGTGAAAGTAAAGGAGATAAAGAACGAGATATTTGCAATGTTGCAGGAAATTGGTGCTTTTGTTTTGCCAACAACAAGGAGTCCATTTCATGCTATAGGCGAGGTTATAAGGGAGAGGTTCATAGTTGGGATAAATGAGAGAAGGATAAAGGAGAAGGCTAAGCTCGTTTTTAGCTTATCAAAAGTGGCGGAAAAGCATTCTGTCCTTTTCATGGATTCATGCAGGAAGAAGAATATAGAGGGTGTGCCTGTCATTGAAAAGGAGGAATTGCGTAAAATAGATGAGCCTGAAAAACTAATAGAGCTTATTTTTGAGAGGGAATAATGAAGGTTGAGCTGATTGCTTACACGCCAGAGCCAGATATAATAGCTGCTGTTGCAGCAAAGTTAACGCATTCCAAAAGCGATATTGATGAGCTGCTGAAAGAAGATAGAGAAAAGTTGAAGAGATTGCTTCGCATAGTAATAAAAATGGGACACACAAGCGTTGTGGAACATGCTTATTTTACATTTGCAATATCCGGGGTTTCGAGAGCTTTGACTCATCAGCTTGTTCGCCACAGAATAGCTTCATATTCGCAGCAAAGCCAGAGATATGTTGAGCAGGATATGGAATATGTTACTCCTCCTTCAATAGCGAGAAATGAAAAAATAAGGAAGAAATACGATGAAATGATGAAAAAAATATGGGAACTGTACAATGAAATGAAGGAGGAAGTGCCAATAGAGGATGCTCGCTATATTCTTCCGAATGCAACAACAAGCAAAATAATTGTTTCAATGAATGCTAGGAGTCTTCTAAATTTTTTTGAATTGCGTTGCTGCCTGCATGCTCAATGGGAGATAAGAAAGCTTGCATGGCGAATGCTTCATTTGGTTAAAAAAGTGGCTCCAACAATATTTGAGGATGCCGGTCCACCTTGCAGGACAAGAGGCTACTGCCCAATGGAAAAAAAGGATTGCATATGGTATCCGAAGTGAAAATTTTTATATATAAAATTGATTTATTTTGAGGGTGGAAGCATGAAAAGGCTTTTGCTTCCCACGCTTGCTTTTATTGTGTTTTTGTTAGTGATAAATGTTGATGCACAGTATGAAGAAGGGTATGTATAGATGTTCCCATTACCATTTATCTCGACAATGAAATTCCTTCTGGGGAATGCAGGCGTCTTTTGAAGACGATGTGACTGAAACAAAAAGCAAATGATGTGTCGCCTTTTATTTTTGAGTATGTTACATTCAAAGTTTTTATATGCCTCGCGTATTGAAAAATGGCAATGCAAAAAAGAAAATGTTTAACAAAAGAGGATGCAGAAACAAGCCCGGATTTTGGAAAAGAGCCACACAAAAGGAGCATTGAGGAGCTTATAGAAAATGGCGTTGTTGCCATTGACAAACCAGCTGGACCAAGCAGTCATCAGGTTGCAAGCTGGGTTAAGGATATATTGCATGTTAAAAAAGCAGGGCATGGTGGCACACTTGATCCAAATGTTACAGGCGTGCTCATCGTTGCAATTGAAAATGCAACAAAAATAATAGGGCTTATGCATGGAGCAACAAAGGAATATGTTGGAGTGATGCATGTTGGCTGCGATATCAACCCTAAAAAGATTAAAGAGGTGGCGAGAAAATTCGTTGGCAAGATTTGGCAGATGCCGCCTAGGGAGGCGGCGGTGAAGAGGCAATTGAGACAGCGCACCATATATTATCTGAATATTCTCGAAGTGGATGGAAGAGATGTTTTATTCAAAGTTGGGTGCGAGGGAGGAACATATATAAGGGTGCTGTGTAAGGACATTGGAAAAGCTCTTGGTTGCAGGGCAGAGATGACAGAGCTGAGGAGAACAAAAAGCGGACTTTTTGAGGAAAAGCATGCTGTCATACTGCAGGATTTGCTTGATGCCTACATTTTCTGGAAGGAAGAGGGGGAAGAAAAATTTTTAAGGAAATATATTCATCCTTTAGAGGACGCCATAGATTTGCCTTCCGTGGTCATTAAAGATTCGGCTGTCGATGCAATATGCCATGGCGCCAATGTTGCTTTGCCAGGCATAGCGAAGGTTGAAACGGGAATAAAAAAAGGAAGCTTGGTTATAGTAAAAACTTTAAAAGGCGAGGCAGTTGCAATTGGAAAAGCTTTAATGAGCACGAGAGAAATAATGGAAAATAACAAAGGCATCGCCGTGGATACAGAAAGAGTCATAATGAAGCCTGGCACCTATCCAAAAATGTGGAAAAGCTGAGGTAGCCTAGCCCGGGAAGGCGCAGGCCTGGAGAGCCTGTGGGGCTTTGCCCCTCGGGGGTTCAAATCCCCCCCTCAGCGCTATTTTACCAGTAAAATCAAAAGCAGCATTTCTGGCATGCAACTGGCTGGGAAGCATGTAGTGATTCATATACCTCTTGCAAGATTTACAACAATACTGTCAATGGCAAATCCCTTGTTTACATGGAAGAGGAATCAAACAGATCGATTGAGAATGCAGGACAGGTTTTCCTGATTAACTGCACCATATCAAATGCATGGGTTGGAATAAGGCTATCCAAATGGGCCCGCCCGGATTTGAACCGGAGTCTCCGGCTCCCAAAGCCGGAAGGATAAACCAAGCTACCCCACGGGCCCTCCGCCATAAAATAGAAAAAGGATAAAAAACTTTTCTATATGCGCCT
>JAGGXG010000046.1 GCA_021163175.1 Thermoplasmata archaeon | reverse complement strand
TCCCATCCCCCTGTTTCTCCTACGGGGGATGGGAATTTAAATCTCACGATTTTTTCGACATCTCTCCACTTTCACAAATTTTATATACTCCTTTCTATATTAGGATTGCTATTTTGAGGTGTATTATGGAGAATAAAAAAGGCACAACAACCTTAAGCCTTGTATGTAAAGATAGTGTAGTTGCAGCTGCCGAACATCGGGCCACGATGAACACCATGATTGCTCATAAGGTAGCGAAGAAAATATACAAAATAGATGAACATATGTTACTCACCACAGCAGGACTCGTTGGCGATGCCCAGGTTCTGGCAAGATATCTGAGAGCGGAAGCAGAACTGTACAAAATGGAGAGGGAAGAAAAAATGCCTGTGGAGGGAGCAGCTACGTTAATGGCAAATATATTGAATCAGCGAAAGTTTTATCCATATTATGTGCAGTTAATCGTTGCCGGCGTCGATGGCGACGGCCCCCATGTTTTCTCGCTGGATGCGGCAGGCGGCGCCATCGAGGATATATACACTTCTACGGGTTCTGGCTCTCCATATGTGTTTGGAGTCCTCGAGGACAATTATAAGGAAGGCATGAGTGTGGATGAAGGAATCGATTTGGCAATCAAAGCTATGACAGCTGCGATGAAACGTGACTCTGCTTCAGGAAATGGAATGGACATCGTTGTTATAACGCCCAAGGAGTATAGAGAGTTGAGTCAGGAAGAAATTGAAGAAAGGAAGAAAAAACTTGGATTGTAATTGTCATGCCAGTTGAAGACGTATTGAAGAAGATTAGGGAAGAAATTAAGACAGTTGTTCCAGAAGACATAAGAATAACTGATATAGAGTTTGAGGGAGCTGAGCTTGTAATATATACAAAAGATCCTGAAAAATTTGCTGAACAGGCGGATCTGGTAAAGCAGCTTGCAAAGAAACTACAGAAAAGAATCACTGTAAGGCCTGACCCAGCTGTTCTTGAAGACATTGAAAAGGCTGAAAAGAAAATAAGGGAAATTATACCTGAAGAAGCAAAAATAACAAACATATACTTTGAGCCAGATGTGGGGGAAGTTACGATAGAAGCTGAAAAACCAGGAGTGGCGATAGGCAAAAAAGGAGCATTACTTAATGAAATAAAAAAGGAAATAGGATGGACACCAAAAATAATAAGAGCTCCTCCTATGCCCTCAAAGATGGTTCAGGACATAAGAAGATACCTCCGTCTTGTAAGCGACGAGAGGAAAGAATTTTTAAGAAAACTTGGAAGAAGATTGCATCGTGGCGTGAGCACAGGAGAAAAATGGGTCAGAATAACCGCTCTCGGCGGCTATAGGGAGGTTGGCCGCTCCTGCACCTTGCTTTCAACCCAGGACAGTAAAATTTTGATAGATTGTGGCATAGATGTTTCTTCTCCTGACAACGGCTCTCCATATCTCAATGTGCCAGAAGTTTTGCCTCTCGAATCCATAGATGGTGTCGTTGTTACACATGCTCACCTTGATCACTCTGGGTTGGTTCCATTGTTATTCAAATATGGTTACGATGGCCCAGTATATGTAACATATCCAACGAGAGATGTAATGGTTTTGCTTCAAATGGATTATTTGAAGGTTAGGGCAGATGAAGCCAAAAAAGCCCCTTATTCTTCAGAGCATATAAGGGAGGAAATAAAGCATACCATACCGTTGAACTACGGAGATACGATTGATATAGCTCCAGATATACGCCTGACAATGCATCGCGCCGGCCATATTCTTGGCTCCGCAATATGTCATTTTCACATTGGTGAAGGTCTTTTCAACATTGCTTTTTCAGGAGACATAAAATATGAAAAAACATGGCTTTTTAGCCCAGCCGCCACACATTTTCCTCGCCTTGAAGCTTTAGTCCTTGAATCAACATATGGCGGAAAGCAGGATGTGCAGCCATCTCGCAAAAAAGCAGCCGAGTATCTAAAAAACATTGTTAAAGAAGGAATAGAAAATGGTGGAAAGGTTTTAATACCGGTTTTCGCAGTAGGAAGAAGCCAAGAAGTCATGATTGTTCTGGAACATTACATGAGGGAAGGAGAACTTCCTTCCGTTCCTGTTTATCTGGATGGAATGATATGGGAGGCAACAGCCATACACACTGCATATCCAGAATATTTGAATGCTGATTTACGCAAAAAAATATTCCAGGAAGGAGAAAATCCTTTAATGGCTGACATTTTTGAAAGAGTGGACAGCTATGATAAGAGGCAGGAAATAATAGACTCATCTGAGCCTGCAATCGTTCTTGCAACAAGTGGCATGTTAAATGGTGGTCCAGTGATGGAGTATTTAAAGGCGTGGGCAGATGATGAGAAAAATTCTCTTATATTCGTTGGTTATCAGGCTGAGGGAACGCTTGGAAGAAAAATACAGAAGGGATGGAAAGAGGTGAATGTGGCAGGAAAAGATGTTATCATAAACATGCGAGTTGAAACATGTGAGGGCTTTTCCGGGCATTCAGACAGGAATCAATTGCTGAACTATGTGAAGAATCTTTCTCCAAAACCAAAAAGAATCATACTCAACCATGGAGAGGAATCAAAATGCCTGGAGCTTGCTGCTGCTATCCACAAGAAATACGGGATAAAGACACTTGCTATAAAAAATCTTGAAACGGTACGTTTTAGATGATTCTATGAGATGAATAAAATTTATATTCATTTTTCCACTGCCTAATAGCTTGTATTTACAAAAACAGCAGTTTATTATGGCTTAATACCGCATGATATAAAAGCATTCCTGATGCCTTTGGATATTGTTTTTTCTTTCCCCTAACAAAAAATTTTCTTTTCTTCTATTCATGGGAAAAATTAAAGAAGGAACTATAAAATTATTCTTAAGTTGACGGTTTCATTAACATCTGCGAAAGATTTAATAATTGGATGCCTATTTTGGGTAAAATGTTGAACGACCCTTTAGCAAATGCATTGGTAGCGATAAAGAACGCAGAGCGCGTTGGCAAGCGTGAGTGCACAATAAAGCCAGCTTCAAAGCTGATTGGCAGAGTGCTTAAACTCATGCAAGATTATGGATATATAGAAGTATTTGAATGGATAGATGATGGAAAAGCTGGCATGTTCAAGGTAATTTTGAAAGGAAACATAAATGATTGCAATGTTATTAAGCCACGTTATTCCATAAAGAAAAATGAGTTTGAAAAATGGGAATCTCGCTATCTTCCTGCTGAAAACTTTGGCATTCTTATACTCTCAACAAATAAAGGAATAATTTCGCAATATGAAGCTAAAAAGGAAGGAATAGGAGGTAGGCTCCTAGGATATGTTTATTAAGGTGGAGAAATGAGAACCCCATTGGAAGTTAGGGAAATTGAAATACCTGAAGGCATCAGGGCAAGCGTTGAAAATGGAATCGTAACCATAGAAGGGCCAAAAGGAAAATTGCAACGACAGCTGTATCATCCCAAAATAGAGATTAAAAAGGAGGACAATAAAATTATCATCAAGGCAGAGCTTGCAAGAAGAAAGGAAAAGGCTTTAGTGGGAACATTTGCAGGGCATATAAAAAACATGATAAAAGGAGTTACAGAAGGCTTTGTTTATAAAATGAAAATTGTTTATTCTCACTTTCCTATAAAAGCAAGCGTTAAAGGGAATGAATTCATAATAGAGAATTTCCTTGGAGAGAAATCGGCAAGGAAAGCCAAACTGTTTGGAAATGTTAAGGTTACAATCAAGGGAAGCGATGTTATTATAGAGGGAATAAATAGAGAAGAGGTAGGGCAGACGGCGGCGAATATAGAAAGAGCTACAAGAGTAAGAGATAAAGATGTGAGAGTATTTCAGGATGGAATATATATTGTGAGCAAGGGTGAATGAAATGGAAGAGGAATTGAATCAGGAAAAGCAGGAGCAGCAGGAGAAGCAGGCAAGACAAAAAATCAAGCCAGCAATAGATGATGAGCTTCGCCGCCTGATGGAAGAAAGGAAAAAAAAGCCATGGTTCAGGAGGCAGCAATGGTGGCAGTATGCAAAGTTGCGACGCAAATCATGGAGGCGGCCTCGCGGCGTGCATTCGAAGATGCGTCGCCATTACGGTTATCGTCCGCCTGTTGTTAGGATAGGCTATTCATCGCCTCGCAAAGTAAGAGGGTTGCATCCATCGGGATTCAAAGAAGTGCTCGTTTATAACGTCTCGCAACTCGCTGCCATAGATTCAAGTAGGGAAGCTATAAGGATTGCTCATAGTGTTGGAAGGAAAAAGAGAATGGAGATAATTGAAAAGGCTGATGAGCTTGGAATAAAAGTATTGAACAGGGTGTTATGATGGATTTGAGAATGCAACGCAGGTTGGCAGCACAATTGCTGAAATGCGGTGAAAATCGCGTATACATGGATCCAGAGAATATAGAAGAGATAGCGAAAGCTGTAACAAGGAGAGATGTTGAGAATTTGATAAAGCAGGGCTTGATAAAGGCAAGGAAAAAGAGAGGGAATTCAAGAGGGAGAATAAGGAAAAAGATGGCACAGAAGGCAAAAGGGCGCCGCAGGGGGCATGGCTCAAGAAAAGGAAAAGCAACCGCAAGATTGCCACGCAAAAGAAGATGGATCCAGACTATACGCCCAATAAGAGCTTATTTACGCGAGCTCAGGGAAAAAGGATTAATAGATAGACATACATACAGGCGTTATTATCTGCGCGCCAAAGGAGGACAATTCAAGAGTAAAGCTCATCTCAAGCTTCATATGGAAATGGAAGGAGTGTTGAAGAATGAAAATGTTTAGAAGGAGAAGGGAAGGAAAGACTAATTACAGGAAAAGGCTTGCATTGCTTAAATCAAAGAAGCCTCGAATAGTTGTTAGAAAATCGAATAAATATGTGCGTGTCCAATTTGCTTTATATGAGCCACATGGAGATAGAATTGTTGCATCCAGCATATCAAGCGAGTTGAAAAAATATGGATGGAATCATAGCTTTTCCAACACACCTTCTGCTTATCTTACTGGCTACATTGCAGGAAAAAAAGCTCTGGCGAAGGGAATAAATGAGGGAATACTCGACATTGGCTTACATGCTCCAAGGAAGGGAGCAAGAGTTTTCGCCGCATTGAAAGGAGTTGCAGACTCTGGCATACAAGTTCCATATGGCGAGGATGTTGTTCCATCTGAGGATCGTCTTTATGGAAAACATATTGATGAAAGTCTCGCAGAAAAGGTAGAAGAGATAAAGAAAAAGATAGAGGAAGAATATGGCTGAAGAATGGATTCCAAAAACAAGGCTGGGTAAACTCGTTGCTAAAGGAGAAATAACGAGTATGAGTGAAGCTTTGAAAACTGGCTATCCTTTGAAAGAAGTTGAGATAGTCGATACACTGCTTCCAGAAATGGAGGATCAAGTGCTGGATGTAAACATGGTGCAACGAATGACAGACTCTGGGAGAAGAACAAAGTTTAGAGTTGTGGTTGCAGTAGGCAACAAAGATGGATTCGTTGGCATAGGAGTTGCAAAAGATAAAGAAGTTGGTATGGCAATAAGGAAAGCTGTTGATAATGCCAAGTTGAACATAATTGAAGTAAAGAGAGGCTGTGGCTCATGGGAATGCGGCTGCGGAACGCCACACAGCCTGCCATTTAAAGTGGAAGGCAAAAGCGGAAGTGTTCGTGTTATTCTTAAACCAGCGCCTCGAGGTGTTGGTCTGGCTGTGGGAAATGTTGCGAAGGTTGTTCTTGGCCTGGCTGGAATCAAGGATGTATGGGGTGTTGCCAAAGGAGAGACAAGGACAACGATAAATTATGCCAAGGCTGTTTACAATGCTTTGAAGAATACTGCCATATATAAGCCGCCTGAAGAAATGAGAGCTCGCATAGGAGGATCATGATGTATGCAGTGGTCAGGATAAGAGGAACAATAGGGGCAAGACAGGAGATAAGAGATACGCTTAAAATGCTAAATTTGCATCGCATCAACAGCTGCACGATCATTCCAGAAACGCCAAGTTACAAAGGAATGTTGCAGAAGGTTAAAGATTACGTTACTTGGGGAGAAGTTGATGATGAAATTCTTGCAATGCTTTTGAAAAGAAATGGAGTTGAAAATGTTGAGGAAGCAATAAAAAAGCTTAAAGAAGGAGAGAAATTAAAAAATATAACAAATCCTTGTATTCGTTTGCATCCTCCTCGTAAGGGTTACAAGAGCATAAAAAAGCCATTTCATATGGGGGGTTCAGCAGGATATAGAGGCGATGCAATAAATGAAT
>JAGGXG010000039.1 GCA_021163175.1 Thermoplasmata archaeon | reverse complement strand
GTTTATTTTCAATCATAGAAATACGGCCTTAGCTCTTCTTCAGGAATATATCTTAAAGCTTGTCTGAAAATAGCTTTTAAAGTTCCTTTATCCAATTCATCATGAATTGGAACAGTTAAAGTTTGTTTCGTCCCATTTTCTAAAATTCTTCTTAATTTTACATGACTTCCTCTCTGCGAAACAATTTCAAATCCAAATTTAGAAAATATTTTGATTATTTCTTTTCCGCTCAATAATTTAAGCTTAGACATATGAAGGAACTTCAAAATTTACCAAAATTGAATAATCTGGTAATATGTCCCATTCCTCTAAATTTTCTCCATCCAAATGCAACTCAATAGCTTCCTTTATATTTTTTACCACTTCATCCAATGTTTTTCCTTGAGTAACAACAGGTAAATCAATGCATTCAGCCACATAGTATTTTTCTCCTCTGTAAATTCTTACTTGAATGATTTTTTTCATATATTCTTTTTAATTCTTCAATCTTTTTAAACCTTTTTATGAGATGCAGTATCAGTAACCTCTCACATCCAAATTGTAAATGAATATAAATGCAGTTAACCATCTTTCAGTCCGTTCCTTTGAGTCATTAGAAGGAAAGTGTTTCCAAAACTTTTTCGATCTGGATTTTAAAAATATTGAATTTCCCATTTTCTCCTTGTTGGGGCCGCGCCTCTTGTAAATTTATGGCAATTTAACATCGGCATAGACTAAACCTACCCCGAATCCAGGAGAAAAATACTCTCCGGAGGGTAATCTTTTGCCTAGCATGAATAAATTTAATATAAAATCCCATTTCCCGTTTTTCCCAATTATGACAGTATGCTTGAAATCTTTCAAAACAATTTTATGATTAAAAATAGAAAATATAGTAAATCCCTCCTTTTTATTTGATGGAGTAATATATTGGAAATCTTCGAAACCCTGACAATTGTATTCAAACATTGAATAGTGAATGCCAATGAAGGTGTTATTTATGTAAATAGATTTCCTACCATTTAATACAAGTATTCCATAATAACCCAGCTTGATGTTTAAATTGCCCCAAAAATCTTCTGGAAGAAGAATATGTGTTCCATTTCCTTCTTCCATGCCAATTAATTTTACATTGCTAGTGGCGTTGAAATCCACTTCTATCCTACTTTTTATTGTTTCCCCAGCAAAACAGATTAAGTACCATATGCCTTGCGAGAGAGTAAAATTTCTTTTCCATATCTCTGCACCAGATACGCTAACATTGTATCTAATTAATCTATTGTATGTATAGTTAAAAGAACCTATTTGAAAATGGAGAAAAGTATCATTTTTGTTGAGGAATTCGCTTATTATTCCTCCTCTCATTGAATAGGTGAGATTAGTGATGATATATCCGCACCATTCTACTCTAATGTTCTTGCATTCATAAAAGAATTTAAGGTGTAATTCTGAGACATTTACTCGAGAGGATAAGTAAAACTTTAAAACAAACCAGTTAGAGTTATTTTTAGATGTGCTAAAATGACTTGTAAAGTTGTTAGAGACAGTAAACGCATCATGATCATTGTTTAATATGTTTTGATGATAAAAACTATCTGTCAAGGGCTGGGATATAAGAATCATCACCAGAATATAAACTATCTTCATCTTATCACCTGTTAATATTTTATTTTGTTTTTAAAGTTTTATATATGCATATTATGGCGAAGAAAAGAACAACCATTACCATTGAAAAAGATTTGTTTGAATTTGCAAGGAAAATGGGGTTGAATATTTCCGCTTTTTTGGAAGAAAGATTGAGAGAATTAAAAGGAATAGTGCAGGGGGCGAGATTTGAACTCGCGAACCCCTACGGGACAGGCCCCTCAAGCCTGCGCCTTTGGCCTGGCTCGGCTACCCCTGCTTATTTGATAAATTTGCATTGTTTATTTATTTTTTGCCGCTCTTTTCCATTAAATTTTTTATGGCTTCCTTGTCTTTTTTATCTATTCCAAAATAATCATAGAAATATTGCGTCGTTGTAATTAATTTTGTTCGCCCTTCTTTCTTTGCATTTATGAAGCCTTTCCTTTTAAGCTCTCTAACATGTTCATAAACATTGCTCCCGAGCAGCTTTTTCAAATCAGATTGTTTTATTGGCTGATGATATGCTATCAATGAAAGGGTTTTTATCAATGATTTTTTAAGCTCAACTGGAGCAAATTTTTTGGCATATTCGGCATATTCTGCTTTAACTTCCATAACATATTTTCCATTGACCTCTGTTATCTCAATTGCAGACTCCTCATAAAAATTCTTCAACGCCTCAACAGCTTTTTTAACCCTCTTTCTTTCCATCCCTACTGCTTCCACAATTTCTTCAATTGAAAGGGGGCGGGATGCAGCAAACAACACCGCTTCTATTACTCTCTCAGCCTTCATGCTTCAACTTTATGAATATCTCTCCATATGGGAAATTTTCCTGCCATATCTCTATTACACCATCTTTTGCAAGAAAAAGAAGGGGCAAGATAATGGCAATCATATCTTTTTCATCAAAAAGCTCTTTTAAAGGAACAGCCCTTCCATTGAGCTTGCTCAACTTTTCCATAACTCTCTTTATATCATCTTCAATGTTTTCTTTATGTGTTGAATCTTCCATTTTCACAGGGCTTATTATTTTCTTCTTCTTTGCTCTCTTTTTTACTATTTCTTCCTTTGCTTCTTCAAATGCGTTTATTAGCTCAACAAGCGTAACTTTTCTTTTCGCTTTTCTCCTTATCTTTGGCTTCAATATTATCTCATCTTTCATTATTCTCTGGGTTTGAATGAAAAGCTCATCATCTCCATACCACTCTGGAATATCATCAAAGTATATCTCCTCTTCTTCCTTCCTTTCCATCTCTTTTATCATTTCCTCGCTTTGCAATCTCAATATTTTCCATGCCAAAAACAGTATTTTTCCTGCAACAATGAGATTTATCCCTTTTTCTCTGACCTTCTTTAAATACAATGAGGAGAATGCTGCGAGATCAATTTCCCATGGATTTATCTGCTTTTCTATAACTAACTCAAAAACAGTTGCTATGGCCCTGTCAAAACCATCCCTTATGAAAATTTTATCTTCAATGATTTCAATATACTTTCCAATATTTTCCTTCCGATAAAGATTTTCTTTTTCCGAAAGTATGTGCAATATCACTTCTTCCTTCATTTTACCTCCACTACTTTTTCAATCTCCTTTAAATTAACACTTCCAATTATCGTTGACTTTCCATTTACAGAAGTTACACCATATATGTGATTTGCCTTCTGAAGAGTTATTCTTCGCAATGATATTACAATGAATTGAGCATTTCTTGCCTTGCTTGCTATCATATTTGCAACTCTATCAGCATTCTTCTCATCCAGAAACATGTCGATTTCATCCAGAACATAGAAGGGCGATGGACTGTAAGCCTGCAATGCGAAAATGAAAGCCAAGCTCGCTATACTCTTCTCTCCGCCCGAGAGAGCATTGAGATGCAAAGCCCTTTTTCCCGCTGGTTTAATCCTTATATACAAACCTCCTTCGAAGGGCTCATCAGTGTTTTCAAGCAAAAGCTCGCCCTCGCCGCCCGCCAGCTCCCTGTATATTTTTTGGAAGTTCTCCCTGATTTTGTTGAAAACAGCGAAGAAGTTCTCCTTCTTCTTTTTCTTTATTTCTTCCTCAAGCTTTATCAAATTTTTCTTCTGTTCTTTGAGCTTTTCAGCATCTTCTTCAAATTTTCTTCTCCTTTCATCCTGCCTTTCATATTCTTCCAGAGCTCTCATGTTTATGGGTTGCATTTTCTCTATCTTTTCCTTCAATTCCTTTATTTTTCTCTTTATTTCTTCGATGGGTGGAAGCTCTTCTTTAAATTCCTCCTCCATCATGACCTCTGCTAAAGCTGCCTCTAAAGTTGGCAATCTTGCTCTTGCCTTCGAAATCAGATCTATGGTTGTCTCTATTCTTGTTGCAATTGCTTCCATTTTATTTTCAAGCCTTACAATTTCTTTATACAAAGCATCTCTCTTTTCCTGCAATCCTTTAGCTTTTGTTGTCATCTTTCTTTCGATTTCTTCCATTGCCTTCAATTCATTCAAATTCTTCCGATAATTTTGCTCTTCTTTCTCCAGCAAATTTTTCATTTCATTTATTTTTGCCCTTGCTCTTTCCATTTTTTTCATCAATTCTTCTTTTTGTTCCATTGATATTTTTCTCTCCATTTCTCTCGTTTCTTTCTGACTTTCTGTGTCTCTTAGCTCCTTTTCGATAACTTCAATCTTTTCTTTTACAAGATTTATTTCCTTCAATACTTCCTTCTTCGCTATTCTCATCAATTCTTTTTCCTTTTCCTTAAGCAATTCTTCTATTTTTCCAATTTCCTCTCCAATTGCCTTACCCTCTTCTTCCTTTCTTCTTAATTCATCTTCTATTTCCTCTAACTTCTCTCTCCTTTCTTCATATTCCTTAAATATTACCTTCAAACTCTCCTTCAATTCCTTCTTCCTTATTTCCAGTCTTTCTATATTTTCATCAGGTAAAAATATAATTGAGGAAAGCTCTTTTTCAATGCCGGAAATTTCATCTTTTATCTCAACCAATTTTTTGGTCAATTGCTCTTGCTCATAGCTTGCATTTCTTAGCTCTGCTGCAATCTCTCCAACTCTTTTCTTTTCAGCTGCACTGAATATTGCCCTTGCTTCCATGCTCCCGCCTGTTATTGCGCCACTCGCCTCAATTATATCTCCATCAAGCGTAACTATTCTTACGCCTCCCATAAGCTCGCGAGCAGTATCCATATCTTTAACCACTATCGTATCGCCAAAAACATACCAGAACGCAGCATGGTAACGAGGATCATATCTCACCAAATCTATTGCAAACCCAATTGCATTTTCATGGCGCACAGCAAGCAAAGCTTTTCCACGAGGCTTTCCAGCCATAAGTTTATTCAAAGGCAAGAATGTTGCCCTCCCCAGATTATTTTTCTTTAGATATTCTATGCATTTTGCAGCAACGCCATCATCTTCGACAACTATCGCTTCCGCTCTCCTTCCAGCCGCCACCTCTATCGCTTTCGCATATTTTTCTTCTACGGTGGCGAGTTCTGCAACACTTCCGTGTATTCCTTTTATCATTCCGTTATCTCTTGCATCCAATATCGCTCGAGTTGCTTGAGAAAAGGATGCCATATCTTCCTTTGCCTTCAATTTTGCAAGTTCGCGCTGCAAATATATTATTTGCTTATCCAATTCTCTTATCCTGTCATTTATTTCCGCCTCTTCTTTTTTAAGCTGGAAGAGTTTGTTTTCAAGCCTTTCCTTATTTTTATGCTTTTCTCTTTCTCTCTTCCTTGCTTCCCTTATCTCACTTTCTATTTCATTCAATTCGGTTTCAAAAGACTCCTTTTTTTCTCTTGCTTCATTGAATTGAGCAATCAGACCATTTTTTTGCTGTGCAATCCTGTCTTTTTCCAAATTTATTTCATGTTCTCTTTCCTTCTTTTCCACTAAAGATTTTCTCAATTTTGCTATCTCTCTTCCTATATTCATTGAAATTTCATCGGACTGCTCCACTTCTTTTTTGAGTTTTTGAAGCTGTTCTCGCAGTTCTTCCAATTCTTTTTTCCCTTCTTCTTCTCTTTTTTCCAGCTCTTTTATTTCTTTTTCAAACCTTTTTATTTCCTTCTCTATCTTCCCCAGTTTGCTTTCTATCTCTTTTATTTCTCCTTCATTTTCCGCAATTTCCATTCTATAATAGTTTATCTTTTCCTTTGATTTTATCAATTCTTCTTTAAGAAAATCTATTTTGTTTTTTACCTCAATCAGCTCCTCTCCACCCATTCCAGCTATTTTGTCCTCGATTTCCTGAAATTCCAAAACAAGCTCATTATATTTCTTCTTCAGCTTTTTTGCTTCTTCCTCCAAACTTTTCTTGCTCCTTTCATATGATTCTATCTGCTTATTTACCTCATTTATCTCTCTTTCTATCTCGATCCTTTTCTTGTAGGCGAGCATGGCTTCATGCCTTTTCAATTGCTTTTCCAACTCCCTGTATTTTATTGCATCATCTCTATCCTTCTTAAGCTGCCTTATCTGCTTCCTTATCTCTCCAAGTATGATTTCAATATGCTCCAGGTTCCTCTCAACTTCCTCTCTCTCCCTTTTTGCTTTTTCTATCTCAGCATCAAATTCAGCTATGCCAGCTATCTCGTCTATTATACGGCGCCTCTGCACGCCGCCCATTTCGACGACTGCTGTAACATCGCCCTGCTGCACAATGCAGTTTTCAGATATGCTTGCAGCTGAAAGCAATTCAACAAATTCATTCAACGAGGCTGCCTTTCCATTTATGTAAAAATAGCTGTAGTAATTCGATGGATTGTTTGGCAATGGTGCCTTTCTTATTTTCCTTGTAAGCACAACTTCATCGCTCTCTACAGGTATTATCCTGTCGGAATTATCAAAAACCAGAGAAACTTTGCAATAGTCGGCATCTTTTTCTCCCTTATGTATTAAGTCTGTTAGGCGTTCAGCTCTAACCATTTTGGGACTTCTCACTCCAAGTATGAATAGGATGGCATCTACAATATTTGATTTTCCAGAGCCATTTGGTCCAGTTATGGCTGTGAATCCTGGAAGAAAAGGAATTCTAACTTTCCTTCCGAATGATTTGAAGTTTTCAAGCTGTATCTCTTTTAAATACATCCCACCCCTAATTTAAATTGTCATGAGTATATAAATATAGTGATTTGATTTCTTTGTCCATCTGATTTTTTGATAACCCAGCAATAAGCAATTAGAAAAACCTTATATTTTATGGAGTATATATTTACGAATGCCAATAGCTGAAGAGCTTGCAAAAAAACAAAGGCAGATATCAATAGCTGAATTCTTCGAAAGAAATAAGCAGATTCTGGGCTTCGATAATTTAACGAAAGCTATGATAACGAGTGTTAAAGAAGCTGTTGACAATGCTCTTGATGCATGTGAAGAAGCAGGAATATTGCCAGACATAATTGTGAAAATAGAAGAGGAAGGAGAAAATGAATATAGGGTTAGCATAGAAGATAATGGGCCGGGTATAGTTAAAAGTCAAATCCCTCATGTTTTCGCCCGCCTTTTATATGGCTCTCGTTTCCATTCTTTAAAGCAATCGAGAGGACAGCAGGGTATTGGAATATCTGCAGTAGTTTTATATGCTCAGCTCACGACCGGGAAGCCAACAACAGTGGTATCGAAAATTGGTTCCGGTTTTCCGGCTCATCGGTATGAATTGTTAATAGATACAAAAAGGAATATGCCCAATATTGTCAATGAGGAAATACTGCACTGGGAGAAAAAATCTGGAACACTCGTTGAGTTCCATATAAAAGGAAAATATGTTAAAAATAGAAAGCAGTCTGTATATGGATATCTGCGAAGCACCGCCATCGTTAATCCGCATGCTTTCATAAAATTGATTGAGCCGGATGGAAATGAAATTGTTTTTGAAAGAGTCACAGAAAATTTGCCAAAGCAGCCGAGAGAAATAAAGCCACACCCCCATGGCATAGAAATGGGAACCCTTTTGAAAATGCTAAAGGAGACCAAAGCAAAAAAATTGAGCAGTTTTTTATCAAAAGAGTTTTCTTCAATAAGCAGCCAGAAAGCGAAGGAGATAATAAAGAAAGCTGGACTGGATGAAAATTTGCTGCCATATGAAGTTGGGATAGAAGATGCGAGAAAATTGCTGGATGCCTTCAAAAAGATAAAATTCATAGCACCGCCAACCGATTGTTTATCCCCGATAGGAAAAAATTTGATTAAGCGAGGCCTGAGAAAGGAAACAATGCAACTCTCGCCCGAATTCATTTCTGCTGACATGCGCTCGCCAAGCGTCTTTTCAGGAATACCATTTTTGGTGGAGACAGGCATTGTATATGGGGGAAATCTTCCAAAGGATAACAAAGTTGAGATTTTAAGGTTTGCAAACAAGGTCCCATTGCTTTATCAGGAAGGAAACTGCGTTATTACGGAGGCAATAAAAAATATCGACTGGCGCCGCTATGGGCTGGAGCAGAAGGGCGGAAAAGGCGTGCCTTATGGGCCCGCCATAATACTTGTGCATGTTGCTTCCGTAAATGTTCCATTCCTTTCGGAATCGAAAGAAGCAATAGCTCATGTTGAGGAGATTGAAAAGGAAATAAGGCTTTCTCTGCAGCAGTGCGCAAGGAAAATGAGAACACATTTATCAAAGAAGGAAAAGAAAGCCAAAGCAAAAGATAAATTTTTGCTAATAACAAAGATTCTTCCAGCAATAGCTGAGAAGGTTTCAAATATAGTTGGAAAGCCAAAGCCATCTTTGGATGAGATAATAACTCAAATCATGAACATAGTCTGGATAGATGATTCCATAGAGGAAGATGGTGAGTTTTTGAAAAGCACAATAAATGTAACGAATTACAGGAAAATAAAGCATTCATTTTATTTATTTGCAGAGATACCGGGAAAAGAATTTTTAGATGGTGTTGAGCCAGAGCCAGAGAGGATAGAGGAAAATTACATAATGTGGCATGTCGATATTAAACCGAAGGAAAAGAAAAGCTTTGCATTCAGATTGAAAAAAGAGAGTGAGTTTGATGAAAATAATCTATACATAGAAGGATTGAACCCTGTTTATGTCATAGGAGCTGAAAAATGGGAGGGAGAATGATGGACGCTTTGAAAGAATTGAGAAAAATAGCTGAAAAAATTTATGATGATTTGGCAAATGCAAGAGTACCAGCAATACAACTTCCATCAAGAACAAAATCGAATATAAAATTTGATGATCGTTACAGAGTGTGGAAATATGGAAGCCAGAAAATAACTAGGGCAGCTAACACTTTGGCGGGAGCATATATGCTTTTAAGAACAGTATACACACTCGATTTCATCCGTCAGATGATTGAGCAACGCAAGACATCCACGCTTAGAGAATTGTATTATATCTCGGAAGGATGGGGGGATGCAAAGTTTCATAGCCAGGATGAATCAGATAAACTTGCTGAAGATCTCGAAATCCTGACAAATCGTTTGAGAGAGGATTTGAAATTGCGCCCGGAAGAGGACGGCGCCCGTGTAATTGGCGATATTGTAATCGAGGAGGTAACAAGAAAAGGAGAGAAGCGACGCATCCATTGCCAGGATGATGTTGGAGACAGTGGCTACAGCATACCATACAATGTTGAAAAGGAAAAAATAAAATTCATCGAGACGAATGCTGATAAAGTCATAGCCATAGAGACAGGAGGTATGTTTGATCGCTTAGTTGAGAACGAATTTGATGAAAAAAGCAATGCCATACTCGTGCATTTAAAAGGACAGCCCGCAAGAAGCACAAGAAGATTCATTAAAAGGCTGAATGAAGAGTTAAATCTTCCTGTCATTGTTTTTACGGATGGCGACCCATGGAGTTATCGCATTTTTGCAAGCGTTGCATATGGGGCGATAAAAACAGCTCATATTTCAGAATATCTGGCGACGCCATCAGCCCAATTTTTGGGGGTGACGCCTTCTGATATCGTAAACTATGATTTGCCTTCCGATGCTTTAACAAAAGAGGATATTGATGCTTTAAATTCTGAGCTGAGCGATCCTCGCTTCCATGATGACTTCTGGATAAATGAAATTAAATTGCAACTCGAGATAAAAAAGAAGGCTGAGCAGCAGGCTTTAGCCAAATATGGCCTGGATTATGTTACAGATGTTTATCTTCCAGAGAAGCTTGCAGAAATGGGATATGAAATGTAATTATATTATGGATTGAAACTTTGATGATGGGGTTTAGAAGCAACTGACTCTTTTTTTATTGGATGATTGAAGGAATCGCAGCCTTCCTCATATCCAGAAAATGTCCTCATATTACTGGCGAAATTCAACAGAAGTAGATGTGATTTGCAATGAAAAAGAAAAAATAGGGCTTTGAGACAACTTAGGAATGGAAAAGGCCAAAGGGCATGAAAAAAACATATCTTTTGGATAAAAATAACATTCACCTTTATCTTGCTTCTATATGAGTCGAAAACATTTATTATGGTTTTTTATCATATATGCCGCCATAGCAGCCATTATGATGGCGAGAAATGAAATTGATTTTAAGGGAGTGAGAGCTCCTGAGGTGGCGCTGCCATCAAAGAAGTTTATAAATGAAATGATGAAGACTGCCATATTCCATAAAGTTTGGATGGGTGTGGAAAAAGAAATAGAAGAGCTAGAATGAAATTAGCGATGGCAGCTTTTTCGGCCTCGATGCTTCTTTTGCTCACGGCATATAGCTATATTGAGCATGATGAGAAAGATCCAGATATGGCATACATAATGAAAAATTTTGAGAAATTTGAAGGAAAGAAAGTTGATTTTGCAGGAAGATTTGCCTCATTTAATGGCTCTGCAGCCAGACTAAAACTCATGGAGCCACCATATTGCATTGTAAATGTAACAGGAAAAATTTTGAATACAAGCCTACATAAAGGAGATGTTGAAGTGCTTGGAAGAATGCAGGAGCCACATAAAATAGAGGCTGAAAAAATTCATGTTATCAAAAGATTTGAATATAGCCTGATTTTTTTCCGCTCTCTTCCAGCCATTCCCTTTGTTGCCTAACTATTTTTTAAAAAATGGAGATTCAATTTCAAGAAATTTGTTTTCGAGGAACGAGAACATGCCTGATTGGACAATGCATACTCCTCTTTGATTTTTTGAAAATAGCCACCCATGGATTTTTTGATCCATTGCATACTCCAGCAGGAACAATATTTGTTGCATTGTTTATTGCTTCTCTCTTCCAAGCAAGTAAAACAGCTTTTATTCTTCTCGTCACTGGAGCATTCACACATTATTTTCTCGATTTTTTCTAATGCATGTGGCTGGAGAAATAAGACTATTTTTCCCATTCAGCTGGAAAGGCTATCAAATACATGCAATTTCATCTGGCAACCACTGGGTTACAATAGTTGCCATGGGTGTTGCTATTGCTTTTTATTTCATCTTCAAAAAATTCAACCATGCATGATTGCATCCGCCACCATAGCAGCTCTTTTTGTGGCAAGAATATCATGGCATCTTATTATATTGGCGCCATTCAATATTGCTATTATGTGGGCTGCTATGCTTCCCTCAAGTCTTTCTTCTGGAGGAAGATTCAATATATTCCCTATGAAAGACTTTCTTGATACTCCAATCAAAATTGGCATTCCAAGGCTTTTGAACTCGGCTAAATGCGAAATTATTCTTAGATTGTCTTCCTGCCTCTTTCCAAATCCTATGCCAGGATCAATTATGATTTTGTCCTCATTGATTCCATTTTTCAATGCAAATTTTATCCTTTCATTTAGAAACTTTATTATCTCCGCTGTAACATCTTCGTAATACGGATTGATTTGCATTGTTTCAGGCGTGCCCTTCATATGCATTAGAACAACGGGCACATCATATTCTCTTGCCACCTTTTCCATTCCATTACGCAATGCCATTATATCATTTATCATCGCCGCCCCCGCCTGAATGGCGGCTTCCGCCACCTTCGGTTTATAGGTATCGATGGATATTGGCACATTTGTCTCGTTACTCAAAGCCTCGATCACTGGAAGAACTCTCTTCATCTCCTCCTTTTCATCTATTCTTTTTGAGAAAGGTCTCGATGACTCGCCTCCTATGTCAATTATATCTGCTCCATGCTTTTCCATTTCTCTGGCATGTTCTATTGCATTTTCCATGTTAAAATATTTTCCACCATTATAGAAGGAATCGGGAGTTACATTGAGTATGCCCATTATATAGCTTCTTTTTCCAAATTCAAATTTTTTGTTTCCTATTTTCATAACAACTTTTCTTTCAAACCTATGCAATAAATTTTCGATTTCTTCACCCAATTTCTTCAATCTTTCATACTGCCTCTTCAACCTTGC
>JAGGXG010000081.1 GCA_021163175.1 Thermoplasmata archaeon | reverse complement strand
GCTTCTTAGCCATGGATGAAGTAGTCATAATGTGGCTTTGCCACGAATAGGTGTATATCATAAGGCATAAAAATTGAAATTGCATATAATAACGAAGCGGGCTTTACATAGGTGTCGAAAAATTAACTAAAAAATAAGCATGATGATGCCATGTAAGTATGCAGATTATGCGAAATTGCAAAAACATCAATCCTAAAATTTTAAAAAGCAAAGAGCATTTAGTGGCGTGAAGGAAATAAAATATACCACTGTAAGTGAGATAGCTGGTCCATTGATGATTGTCGAAGGCGTAAAAGAAGTTGGATATGGGGAAATAGTTAAAATTGTTGAATCAACCGGAAGAGAAAGGCTCGGGCAAGTCCTGGAGGCAGGAGAAGGAAAAGCTGTGGTTCAGGTTTTTGAAGGAACTCGCGGCTTGGATACAAAAAACACGAGCGTTATATTCACAGGCAAGCCAATGGAAATTGGAGTAAGCGAGGAAATGCTTGGGCGTGTATTCGATGGGATGGCTCGCCCCATAGATGGCTCACCTGCTCCAATTCCAGAAGAAATAAGGAATGTGAATGGCTTTCCTATCAATCCTTCTGCAAGAGAATATCCTCGCGATCCCATTCAGACAGGCATATCAACCATAGATGGAATGAACACACTCGTTAGAGGGCAAAAACTCCCGATTTTTAGTGGCGCTGGTTTGCCGCACAATGAGCTTGCTGCCCAGATAGCGAGGCAGGCTAAGGTTACAGGACAGGAAGAATTTGCTGTTATATTCGCTGCCATGGGAATAACAGCCGAGGAGGCAGACTTTTTCATGAAGGATTTTGAGGAAACAGGAGCGATAGAAAGAAGCATTTTGTTCCTTAATCTTGCCAATGATCCTGCTATCGAGCGTTTAATCACGCCGAGAGTTGCTTTAACGACTGCTGAATACCTTGCTTTTGAAAAAGGAATGCATATCCTCATTATATTGACAGATATGACAAATTATGCTGAAGCGTTGCGAGAAATTTCGGCGGCTCGCGAGGAAGTGCCTGGAAGGCGTGGTTATCCTGGATACATGTATACTGACTTGGCGCAGATATATGAAAGGGCGGGAAGAATACAGGGAAAAGAAGGCTCGATAACACAAATTCCAATACTCACGATGCCAGACGATGACATAACTCATCCAATTCCAGATTTAACTGGCTACATTACAGAGGGACAAATCGTTCTTTCTCGCGAACTCCACAACAAAGGAATATATCCACCTATAGCGGTTCTTCCATCCTTATCGCGCCTCATGGCGGAAGGCATAGGCGAGGGCAGAACAAGAGAAGACCATCACCAGCTTTCAAATCAGCTTTACGCTGCATATGCAGAAGGATGCGATTTGCGCGACCTGGTGGCTGTTGTAGGAGAGGAAGCCTTAACAGAAAGAGACAAAAAATACCTTGAATTTGCAGATGAATTTGAGGATAAATTTGTGAGGCAAGGAAGAAATGAAGATAGAACTTTTGAAGAAACCCTCGATTTAGGATGGAAACTTCTTTCAATGCTTCCGAAAACAGAGCTTAAGAAGATTGATGAGAAATATATAAACAAATATTACAAGGGATGAAATGGCGAAAGAGATATTGGAGGGAGTAAATCCAACAAGAATGGAATTGCTTCAAATAAGAAAAAGAAAAGCTTTAGCTGTAAAAGGACATGAATTACTCTCCCAAAAAAGAGATGCTCTTGTAAATTCATTTTTTGAAATAATAAAGAAAAGGAAGGAGAAAAGGAGGGAAATGGAAGAAGCTTTGAGAGAAGCATATGAAAAGCTTATTGAAGCGGAAATGCTACTTGGAGAGGAAAAAGTAAGGAGCATTTCAGAAAGAATTGCAAGGGAAAGAGAAGTGAATGCAAAGAGAAAAAACATAATGGGCGTTTCCATAGAAGAATTTGAATTGCAAAATGGCGAGGAACCCAGATACGGATTTCTTACAACAAATTCTTCCTTTGATGAAGCTGTTAGAAAAGCAAGATATGCAATGGAAAAAATAATTGAAGTTGCTTCCATAGAATCTAGCATTCAGAGACTTGGAAAAGAAATTGAAAAGACAAAGAGGCGTGTAAACGCTTTGGAGCATATTTTTATTCCCCGCATATTGGCGACGATTTCATATATTGAAAGGCAGCTTGAAGAGAGAGAAAGAGAGGACTTTTTCAGAAGGAAAAGGATAAAGGCATTGATGAAAAAGCATGAATATTGAAGATGATGAATTGCTGGGAGAGTTTTTTGACACTCCGGAAAAGAAAGCAAAATGGTTGCGTAGAATAACATTGCTCTACATCATATGGATAATTTTTGTTATTCTTGGCGTTGCAGCAGCTCTTCTCTATTGGCTTATCTGAAAAATATCGAAGGATTTAAATTCTCATTAGATATATAGGAGAGGAGAGGATAAAATGGCATACAAATATAAAAGCTCGAAGGGGAAAGAATATACCCTCTATACAAGAGATGTAAAATTGAAGGGAGGGAAGGTGCAAACGATATACTTCTTTAGCGCAAGAAAACCAAAAAGTGGGAAGCCAGTGGATAAGCTCCCGAGAGGCTACGAAGTGGTAGAGAACAAGAGAACAGGTCTTCCCTTCCTAAGGAAAAAGAAGTAATCTCATCCCTTTTTTATTTTTTATTCCTGTGCTGTAAGAGCTTCCAGAGCACTCATTATGTTCCATATGGCTGTTCTGCCATGTATGGGAACATTTGGATCATTCACAAGCTCATCCAATATTGACATAACCGATGCAACCCTAACATCGAGTGACTCATTCTCATTCATCAATATCTCTTTTGCCTCTCTTGCTCCTCTCCTTATATTTCTCGGAACAGATATATCTTCAGATAGCTCATGCAGCATCATACCAATCTTCTTCAAGTCTTCCTCCTTCACCATCTTATCACCCAAAAAACCTTGTTAGTAATATTTTTTAAGAATAAAAATTTTTCCTATGGAATTGCTTTTTCTCCAAGTTCAAATGCTTTTATGTTTATTTCTGCATGCTTGTGAAGCAGTTCCTTTATTGCTTCTATTATGCTTCCCCTTTTTATTGGCAACACTTTCAATGAATGCAATGCACCAAGCATAACAACATTTTTTGTCAAAATGCTTCCAGCTTTTCTCGCTATTTCATTTGCATCTATTTTAACGAGTTTGCAATGCTTTTCTATTTCCCCAAAAATCTCATCCAGGCTTGGATATCTCCCAATTCCTATGCTTGTCAAAGGAGGATATATTGGATTTATATCTGTGATAACGAGCCCATTTTTTGATACGGCTTCGATGTTCCTTAAAGCTTCCAAAGGCTCCAAGGCGACGATTGCTTTCGCTGTGCCAGGTGGAATTATCGGCGAGAGCACATCTCCAATGCGGACGGCGCATTTTACATCGCCTCCCCGCTGCGCCATTCCGTGCAATTCAGACATTACAACATTGTATCCATCTTTTAGAGCTGCACTCGCCATTATGCTTGCAGCTGTGATGACGCCCTGTCCGCCGACGCCCGCGAAAAGTATGCTTGCCTTCATTTTCCCACCTCCATCCTTCTTCTTATTGCACCTTCTGGACAAACCTGCACGCAGAATCCACATCCAGTGCAAAGGGCATCGTTTATCTTTATTTTGTCTCCTTCTCTGTAAAATGCGGGGCATGCAAAATTGTTTATGCATTCATTGCAACCAGTGCATTTCTCCTGAACAACTTCGAAAGTTATTCGCTTTTTCCGCCTTTTTAAATCGAGTAGAATGCATGGAGCTTTCGCCACAACAACAGACAAGCCATCATATTCCAGAGCTCTTTTAAAAGCTTCTTTTGTTGCCTTTAAATTGTAAGGATTCACAACTTCAACATGTTTAACTCCCATTCCTTTTACCAGGGAAGCTATATCTATTGGCGTAGCTTCATTTCCCATGCCATCTATATTGTTGCCAGGATGCGGCTGATGTCCAGTCATTGCAGTTGTGCTATTATCAAGTATTGCTATCGTAAAATTATGGTTGTGATGCAATGCATTGATCAAGGCTGGCAATCCAGCATGGAAAAATGTGGAATCTCCAATAAAAGATATAACTTTCTTTTTCGTTGCCATAGCAAAGCCACCACCACTTCCAACACTTGAACCCATGCAGAGCAAAAAGTCAGCTGTTTTATATGGCGGAAGTAAGCCGAGGGTATAGCATCCTATGTCTGTTGGATATATTGTATCTGGAGGCGCAACCTGCTTAACAGCATAGTATGTTGCCCTATGAGGACAGCCCGGACATAGTATCGGAGGGCGAGGGGTTACTTTTATCTTTGCCTCCTCAATTTCATATTCTATTCCCAGAAATTCTGCTATCGTTGGATAAACAATGGCTGGAGTATATTCATATATTCTGCTGAATTTTCCATATCCTTTTCCATATATTTTTACATCAATGTTGTTTTCGTAAGCAATTTTTTTGATTTGCTCTTCCAGATATGGCTCAAGTTCCTCAACAATTAAAACTTTTTCCACCTTTTTCAAAAAATCTGCAATCATTTTCTCAGGCAACGGATTCGTGAAGCCGAGCTTTAGTATTTTTGCCTTACCATTCAAATCATCTATTGCTTCTTTAACATAATTGTATGCTACACCCGATGTTATTATTCCAGCGCTTCCCTCTCCTTCGATAAAATTAAATCTGCTCTTCTCAGCCATTTCTTTTGCTCTTTCCATTTTTTCAAGCAAAATGGGATGCAATTTCCTCGCCACATCTGGAACAGTTACATAGTCGCCACGCTCAAAATTTCCTTTGCGATGACTCCAGTCTATTTTTCCAAGCTCAACAACGCCACGAGTGTGAGCAACTCTCGTTGTTTCTCGCAATATTACAGGAAGGCTAAGCTTTTCAGACAATTCGAAAGCTTCCATTATCATTTCCTTTGCTTCTGCTGGGCTGCTCGGCTCAAGCATTGGTAAAGATGCGAATTTTGCATATTGCCTGTTATCCTGCTCGTTCTGGCTGCTATGGCAACTTGGGTCATCGCCAGTAACAATAACATGCCCTCCTTTGCAACCTACATAAGCATACGTCATCAAAGCATCGCTTGCAACATTCATGCCCACATGCTTCATACTTGTTAGAGCACGCAGGCCAGATATGGCGGCTGCGGCAGCCATCTCCAAAGCAACTTTTTCATTTACAGAATATTCAAAATAGAAAGGCGGTTCCTTTCCAGCTCTTTTCATTTCTCTTGCAATTATGGAGAGTGTATCTGCTATTTCAGAAGCTGGCGTGCCCGGATAGGTTGTGGCAAAATCCAAGCCTGCCTCTATTGCGCCTCTTGCTATTGCCTCATTACCCAATAATATTGCTTTTTTATTTTCTTCGAGCAAATTCATTCAATCACCACCTTTGCATCTATAACTTTTGCACCTTTTTCATAAACAAAAACTGGATTCAAATCCATTTGATGAACCCTCTCCCTAACAACAAAATCAGATATTTTTAAAATCAAATCCAGCATTGCTTCTTTATCTGCCTTCATTCCTCTGAAACCCTCAAAAATTTTGTATGCTTTTAGCTCCTTTAACATATTTTCAGCATCCTTTTTTGATATAGGAATTTTTCTGAAGCTCACATCTTTATATAACTCAGTATATATGCCTCCCATTCCAACCATAATGACTCTATCAAAGAATTCATCCTTTATTGAACCAACTATCATCTCGATGCCATTTTTCTCCATCTCTTCAATCAAAATTTTCTCATCCTTGAATTTCCTTTTCATCTCCAAAAAATTCTCTTTTAGCTGCTTGTGGTTGGCTATATTTAAAACGACGCCTCCAACATCTGTCTTATGGGTTATGCGAGGAGAACAAACCTTCATTACGAGAGGAAAGCGAAGACCTATTTTATCAAGTTCATCATCATTTTCAACAACAACAAATTTTGTGGTTGGAATGCCATACTCCATTAACAATTTTTTTGCTTCGCCTTCATCCAGTGCATGCATTGTTTTGAATGCAGGCAGCGTTTTTTAATTTTTGGTCAATTCTCAATCCTTGAGGAGTAGTGCTTCTTTAATGCAAAGAATTTCATTTTCCTCACCTATGAACCATTGAGAATCGTTTTTAAAAATTCATCCCAATTCGTATCGGAAGAAAATTTCAACTCTTCATACGGATATGGTATTTTTCCATACAAGATGAATTGATTGTATAGTCTGGCTTCATCTGGAAAATATATACTCATTCCGTGTGAAGCATCTCCTTCGATTTTATTTCCTTCTATTATGGCTTTTTCTATTCCATCCATTATTGAACGGCATTCCTTTTTGATATTTCTATCGCTTGTGTAATTTTCAAGCCTTGAAACAAAATCATATAAATCAACATTGCAATCATAGGCATATATTTCAAGCGAGAGGTAATCATATATTGGATAAAATATTTTGTACTTCGGACTCCATTTTCCATATTCATTTGCTTTCATTCTTGCCTTTTTCCATTCACTTTCATTCATCATGAGTTTTGATAGCTTATCAACGCTCTCTACAATGGGTTTGATTCTGCTTAGGTTAATTGCAAAAAGGGATGTATTGATGGTGACGATATTCAATTTTTTAAATGGCAGCCTATCGAAAAATCTGGCAATTGGATTATATGTTGGATGATAAATCTTTGGCTGATAACTCCTCACTATTTCTTTTGCGAAATCTTCTCCATTTCCTATGTTTTTTAGAGCATCTATGCCTGGCCATATGTCCAGAAAAGCGTTATCACTTTCCATTGCTACCATATAGTCAGCATAGCAAGAAATTTCATATGCAACTTCTATCATTCCCTGCAGGCAGGCTACGAGACTGACAACTTCTATCTTGCTTACATTTTTTAATACCCTTGCTAGAGATGGTATGGAGATGAGAGGGAAATTTATATATCCATGTCTGTAATCTGGGCAGATTCCCTGCCATCCGGGCCCAACTGATATTATGAGCAGAGCATAATGTTCCGCTGGATATTTTGATATGGCGAACTTACAGAATTTTTCAAGCGTTTTTGCATCTCCTGTGTTCGATTCATTTTCCCATGCAAGTCTTACAAGCCCATCAGAAATTTGATATAGGCGAGTATCGTTATTTTCATATCCATCTATTAATGCAATTATGTTGATATCCTTGTTTCCCACTTTTGTTAAATTATTCAAATATTGCTTTGCATGCTCGTACATTTTATTGTCTGTAGCCATGTAAAACATTAATGTCCATTTCTTTTGAGAAAAGCTTTCGTATCCATGGGCTGAGGAAAGAACAAAAAGAATGGCAACCAGCATCACCAGCTTCTTCATTTTCCCACCTTTAATATAAAGAACGCATTCTTAAGTTTTCTCAAAATCTTTTCTCTTCCGAAAAGCATCAGAGAATGAATGATGAAGTTTCCAATTTTGTTTGCCTTTATCAAACCAGCTTCTCTATTTCTTTTTTATCTTCTCAGGAAAATCGATGTCAATCATGCTCTCTCAACCAGCCATTCATATATTACAGGATAAACCTCCTCTCTCGCCTTCACACCAAGATTTAAATCAAGGTGACCATAGTCTGCGCTGTATCCATTTTCCTTCGAAAATTCATGATATGTTATGTCCCTGCTCCCGACATGCGACAATGCATATTTCACGTCATCGGGTGGCGCAGTTGCGTCGCCGCCGCCCGCAATGGCAAGGAGCGGGGCTTTGAAGAGACGCAGGTTTTCTTTGTAGCTGTATATGGATGGCTTGAGAAAAGGAAATCTCGCCACCAGGTCATAAAGCCAAGGATGGCGAGGATATTCCATGAAGTCGTGATGGCGATAAAACATGCCAAAATGTTCTAACACAAGGGAAGATATCGTGTTATTCAGCCCTTTTTCTATGTATTCATTCAATATGCTTTCCTTTATGTTTGATTCCTGGGCAATCCTCTTTTTCAATTCATTGATTAAACCAATTTCTTTCAATACCATGACTATGTTTATTGGGGCTGCAATTCTTCTTGGCGAGATAGCAGCGAGTATTCGCTTCCATAATTGCTCTTTTTCAAAAGAAACTGGAGAGGCTATGGTAATCACACCATCAAAGCCAGTATGCTTTTCTCCATATGCATAGGCAATCATGCCTCCCATACTTTTTCCAATCCAGAAAAGCTTCCCCTGCTTCTTTTTATTAATGAATGAAATTATTGCAGGCATATCTTTGTTTATATACTCATCAATGCACCATCTGTACTTCAATGGATTTCTTTTTGGGTCATAAATTTTGCATTTCTTCCATGAATTCCTTCCCCTAAGCTCAACAACCCATACATCAAACTTTATTTTATTCTGCTTGTATAAAAAGGCAGCGAGACTATATTTTTCCCACTTTTTTGTTCCTTCATTTCCAAAATCAACGCTGTTTTTGTTGGCAGCCAGACCGTGACAAAGAATAACTGTGGCAGCAGGGCTACGAGGTTTATACCTTTTTAAGGGCAATTCCCAGCCATCTGAAGTCTTTACACAATAAAATTTTTTATTCATAAGAAAAATGGTTGAAACATTTAAAAATCATTTCATTTAAATTTTTCTACTTTCTGTTCTGGCAACTCAAAATAACTCAGATTTATATGTGCCCAATCGTTGAAATCTCTTTTTCCATGAGAGTCATCTGAATAATCCAGAATTTTGTAGGTGTAGCGATAACTCCACTCCTCCTTGCCATTTGGTTCTTCAAGAGGAGAGATATATGAGACTCTTTAGGAAACTTAAAAAAGGAAAATAATGCAAAAGCATTTGAACGATTTTATATAAAATTGGATTTTTAGATGTTGTTATGGCAATAGGTATAATGGCAAAATCATTCGGATTTTCTTTATTTACAACCTTTATTTTTCCTTCAAAAGTATTTATCTGATAGGGCAACTTAATAGTAACATTTACAGTTACATTCCTTCCGCCTTTTAAATTTTCCATTGATTTGGGCGCAAATTTCCATTTGCCCCACTCTGGCCATTCCACTATTTCCCAATCAAGATTTGATAAATAATCTCCAGCATTTTCAATTAAGAAGCTTGCAGTTAATTTGCTTCCAGCTCTTGCATCACTTATTTTTATACTTCCTTTGCATTCCAAATTTGCCTCTGTTGGAACAAAAGAATTTCCTAATGCTTTTATGCAGAAATTAGCGGATGGTTTAATAAAATGCAAATCCATCCATCTATTTGAAATGCGTAAATAGCTTTCACCAAAATGAGCAGTTGATTTAACAACTGTTCCCCGTTGCAATGTGCCAAGCAATACCGGCACTTCTGATGTACAATCTATTGGCTGTCCTCCATCTGATAGCCAAAGATATACATAAAAATCATCCCCTTCTGGAAAAGCAATTGGCTCATCTAAATCTATTGTATGATATCCGGTATAGTTTATTACGCCAGATTTTTCTGCAAGTAAATATTTTAGCTTACCATTTTCAAATTCATCATATACTTTAAATTTATATTCAACATTATCAACAGCTGTATAGAAACTAACTGCTTCAAGAAGGAAATTGGAAGAAGCCTTAAATGCATTGAATGCTTCCTTGCAATTTTCCATTGTATCTCTCCATCCATGATAGTCATAATAGTATATGTATTCATATCTCAATGGTTCAACATCGTAAAATGAAACTGCACCCATTTCTGGATGCTTTCCACACCATTTATCATAATAAGAAATCCAGAAATAGCCATTCAGCCCCCAGTCGCTTCCCCAGCTATTTTTGCAAAGCCATGCTCCTGGTTGCGGAGCCTGCGTGAGTTTATTGTCATCCCAACCAACAATTGCTACAGCATGATTTGGAGGTGTATCATCAGTAGGGGGCTGATAGTGAGTATAATTTCTTTCATCAATAAATGCTCCGCTATAACACATGCATGTTGCCATTACTCCGTGCTCCATTATTTTTCTCTTTATTAAATTTATATTTTCTAAATTCTCTCCAGCAGAATACCATTCAATATGTCGTGGATAAAAGCGAATGTAATCCTCGCTAAAATGTTCGGGAGGATTTTCAAACCAGTTATAATCATATTCCGTATCATCATTTGCATCAGGAGAATAAACAGCTCCTTCTCTTGTTAAATAAGCTGAAGCCACTCTATAGTCTCCTCCATAATGAACTTCTAAACCATTTCTCTTTGGATTTCTCAAATCTCCATTGTAAAATTTGTTAAAACCATTCCACCAATCAAGGTGGTATTCAGCAAGATTTGGCTCTTCATTTATTCCCAGTTCATTCCATTTTCCGGTAACGAGTAAATTCCCTTCTAATGCAGCCATCGTCGCATGGCACCAGCATGTGCCTCCGCTCTGATGTTTTATTGATGTGACATAACTTGTTCCATTAACATTCCTCAAATCAAAATATGGAGGAATATCAGCTTTTTTGCAATAAGTTCCCAATGAAGGGTATGTTGCTAAAAGTAAAAAAGTTACAGCTACAGCTATAACTTTCATGAAAATTCATTTTTTCTCACTATAAGTATTTTTTGCAGATGGACATTTCATATCCTCGATTCGGTATGGGGCTGAGAAATATAATAGATGTATTTGTGCGATATAGCTTTAACTTGAGGTTTCTACGTATTCAAACTCTTCCTATCTTTTTCTTCCATTCCTTGTATTGTGATTCTGGCACACATAGCTTGCATAATCCAAGCATTACCCAGAAATCATCGGCACAAACTTTTCTTCCACATCTAATGCATTCATATTTTGCCTTTCTTACACCACATATCTCGCATAATTCGTCCATATTTACCACGGAACTTCCTTATACTTAAACAGGTAAGCCAATATATTTGTTGCTAAATGTAAAAATGGTGTGAATATGAGAAGAAACAAGATATGCCATATTGTGAAATGCGTTGTAAACCAATTTTCATTTATATAGGGCTGGAGAACATAGCTTACAGCATAGCATAAAAGAAAAGCTCCTATCAAGAAATCAAGCTGATCAGCTATGATCCATTTCTCTCCTCTTTTCTTTCCAATCCTCCTTTTTACAAAGCTTTTGAATAGATCGCCAAGCAGCGCACCAAATGAAAGCGATGCTATTATAACAATGCCATATTTCCCATCAAATGCAATAAACTCATTTATTATGACTCCGGCAATCATGCCGGCTAAGCCGCCGCCAATGAAACCGCGCCATGTTTTGCCCTTTCCAAAAATTGGTTTTCCCCGCCATTTTTTATTGAAGTCTATTGGTGTGCCTCCGCCAAGCAGGACTGCGGAGCCATTCGCTATGTATGCAGGCAGAATCCATATTATAGATTGCCATATTATCTCAAGCATTTTTCCCTCACCACAATTGTTCCAGTAATGATATCACCTATTCTTTGCTTTTTCGGTGTGGTGGCAATCATAACAATGCTTATGATATAAAAGAGGGCGAGCATATCCAGGAAGCGTAATATATTTCTTGTGAATGCATCGATAAAATCTGCCTTTTGAAAATTATCTTTCCTTACTTCTATTCCAAAAAATGCTTTCCCAATCGTCGCATTGAACAGAAATTCCAGAATGAAGAAATAAAATAGGAGCAATAGATTAAAGGAAACGAAGAAAGAGGTAATGAAAGAATGGAAGAAGTAGAATATCCTGAAAACACTCGCTATGAAAGAAAAAGATGCTATTATGGCGAGGTCGATTAAAAAAGAAGCCATTCTTTCCAGCTCGTTGGCAAAACAATCCGATAGCATGTATCCTATTTTCCACCATAACTTTTTTGCTTCTCTCCTGAACTTCCATCCATCCAGATTTTTCAGCATGCTGTAGTGCTTCCACAGGCTTTCATCATTCAAAATCATAAGATATCTTTTTAGCTCTTCGAGATGTTTATCTTTCTTGTTCCCCTTCTTTTTCTTTATGAAAATGAATGAAAGGAAAAAAGATAGCAGGCCAGCAATGTAGACCATGTCATACATGCCGGCGCCGCCCATCGAGCCCATGAATTGATGGGAGAAAATCTCTGGCAGATGGCTGAAATCGCCACCTATTATTACACCGAGGGTTGCTGTAGAATAAGAATAGGCGCAGGCTTTGGGATATGGAAAATGGAAGAGGAGGGAAATGAGGAAAGCGAGGATGGATGGGAACAGATAGAATGGAAAATATGAAATCACTCCTTCATTTGTAACTTTCGTTACCATATATGTTGCAGTAGCAACAATTGAAACGCCAACCAGAATTTTTTGAAAGCTCAGCTCATTTTCCTTTATTAAATAAAAGGACATTATTAGAGGGATGAGGGCGCCGCCAATGTTTATGGCGAGGAAGTAATTTTTGTACATGAAAATGGGCATATTTATGAAGGTTGTAAGGAGAGGACCGATGAAAAGTAAACCGAGCTCTCTCCTTCCCATGCCTATTTCAATGAATGAAGGAAAATAAAAAACGAAGAATATGGATATGAATAGCATAAGGAGCAGAGGGAATAATATGTAAAATACAAGCTCCCATATCACAATTGTGATTTTTTATCAATACAAAAACATTGTGAAAATTTTGCCCATTCATCCAAAATTTTTTAAACGTTGGTTTTATATATGTGCTCGGATATTAGGGTGCAAAAATGGCTCAACATAGCAAACCAAAGCGTGGCTCACATGCATTCTCGCCTCGAAAGAGAGCTCGTAGTATAGTGCCAACCATAAGAAGTTGGCCTTCCGATAATGGAGCAAGCAAGCCTTATTTGCAGGGCTTTGCTGGCTACAAAGCGGGAATGACCCATGTTCTGGTTGTTGATTATCGCCCCACTTCCACGACAAGTGGGCAACAAGTTTTTGTTCCTGTCACTGTTCTTGAAACTCCTCCAATGAAAATTTTTGCTTTACGCTTATATCAAAAGACACCATATGGGATGAAAAGTTTAACAGAGATATGGGCTGATGGCGATGCCATAAAAGAATTGCAGGATGTTATTCCAGTTCCAAAGAAAAAGAAGGAGAAGGAAGTTAAGCAATATGATGATATTCGCGTTTTGGCAATGACGGAGCCTTGGAAAATTACAGGAGTGCCACAGAAGAAACCACATATAATGGAAATACGTGTTGGCGGCGCAAGCCTGGAGGACCGCTTTAAATATGCTAACGAGTTACTTGGAAAAGAAGTAACCATAAAAGATGTTTTCAAGGAGGGAGACATGATGGATGCCATTGCTGTTACAAAAGGGAAGGGATTTCAGGGAGCCGTTAAAAGATGGGGGGTTAAGCTTTTGCATCATAAGAACAGGAAGCACCGCCGTATGATTGGAACACTTGGTCCATGGCTTTCTTGGGTTCGCCCTACTGTTCCGCAAGCTGGACAGATGGGTTTCCATAAGAGAACGGAATATAACAAGCGTATATTGAAGATTGGAGAGAATGGCGAGGAAATCACGCCTGATGGGGGCTTTCCTCATTATGGTATTGTAAGAAATGAGTATGTTATTGTTCATGGTAGTTTGCCAGGAAGTGTAAAGCGCATTATAAGAATGAGACATGCTATAAGGTACATCAAAGGCGTGAAAGTTGAGATGCCAGAAATAACTTACATCTCAACAACAAGCAAGCAGGGGGTATGATGAAGGGAAAGGTTTATGGTATAGATGGTAGCATTATAGAAGAGATTGATTTACCCAAAATATTTGAATTTGAATATCGTCCTGATTTAATAAAAAAAGCATTCCTTGTAATGCGTGCTAATAGACGCCAGCCATATGGGGCGAAGCCAACAGCTGGAAAAGATTATGTTGCTGAAAGCTTTGGACCCGGTCGTGGAATGGCTCGCGTTCCTCGCATTGCTACTGGAAGGGCAGCAAGAGCACCAGGAACATATCATGGGCGACGAGCACATCCTCCAAAAGCTGAAAAAATATGGGCTCGCAGAATCAATAAAAAGGAAAAGCTTCTTGCTCGTTTGTCGGCGATAGCAGCCACAGCAAACATTGAATTGGTGAAGCAGAGAGGCCATCGCTATGAAGGCGAGCTGCCAATAATAGTTGAAAATAAATTTGAGGAATTGAAAAAAGTGAAAGAGGTTGTTGCTGCTTTAGAAAAACTTGGAGTTGGCGAGGATTTGAAAAGAGCCAAAGAAGGAAAGCATATCAGAGCTGGCAAGGGAAAAATGAGGGGGAGGAGATATAAAGTGCCGAAATCATTGTTAATTGTTGCTGGAAACAAAGAAAATATTGAAAAAGCTGCCTCAAATTTGGTAGGCGTTGATGTTGTTACGGCAGATGAAATAAATGTTGAGCATCTCGCTCCCGGCGGACATGCTGGACGACTAACATTATATACTTTGAATGCAATAAATATACTGGGTGAGAAATATGAATCCATATGAGATAATATTGCATCCTTACGTCACAGAAAAAACACTTGCCATGATTGAGAATAATAATGCATTGCAATTCGCAGTCAAAATGGATGCTAACAAAAAGCAGATAAGAGAGGCGGTGGAAAAAATATTTGATGTTAAGGTTGAAAAAGTGACCACGAAGATTGGCAAAAGAGGGAAGATTGCAACAGTGAAGCTTAAGCCTGAATATAATGCTGAAGATATAGGAATGAGGATTGGTATATTCTGAGGTGTAAAAATGGGAAAAAGGTTAAGGTTGCAAAGGAGAGGTGCAGGAAAGCCCCATTATTTGAGCCCATCTTTCAAGCATAAGGGTCCAGTTAGTTATCCGAAGCTTGGAGAATATGAAGGCGTTGTCAAAGATATTATTCATAATCCTGGAACCACAGCTCCTCTTGCATTGGTTGAGCTATATGATGGAAGCATGGCAAAGCTTATTGCTTATGAAGGAATGATGGTTGGAGAGAAAATCAAATTCACTAACGAAACCATTGTAAAGCCAGGCAATGTTTTGCCATTGGGGGCGATTCCACAGGGAGCACCCATTTACAATATCGAAGCTCAGCCAGGAGATGGAGGAAAATTTGTTAGAGCTGCTGGAAGTTATGCTACAATAGTATCGCATGAAAAAAATGGTGTTATAGTTCGCCTTCCATCTGGAAAGCATAAAATGTTTCTCGCAAACTGCAGGGCTACGATAGGAGTTGCTGCTGGCGGCGGTAGAGATGACAAGCCTTTCGTTAAAGCTGGTAAAAAACACCATGCTTTAAGGGCAAGAGCGAAGATATACCCGATTACGAGCGGCGTTGCAATGAATCCTGTAAATCACCCTCACGGCGGAGGCAGCCACCAGCATGTTGGCAGGCCTAAGACAGTGGCGAGAGGGGCGCCGCCAGGCAGGAAAGTTGGTTCAATAGCTGCTCGCAGAACGGGCAAAAGGTGATTAAATGGCGAGGAGAAAGAGAAGGAAGATTGAAATTGAAAGCAAAAAGGAATTCCTCTATCGGGGCATTAAGGTAGAGGATTTAAAGAAAATGGGCATTGAGGAGATTTTGCCCTATCTTCCATCTCGCGCAAGAAGGAGTTTAAAGCGTGGATTAACGCCCATGCAATATCGCTTGCTTCAGAAAATAAGGAAAAATGAGGATGGCAAAGTTATAAGGACTCATTGTAGAGATATGATTATATTGCCTGAATTTATTGGTCATACCATAGCCGTTCACAATGGAAAGGAATTCGTTCCAGTAAAAATACAGCCTGAAATGGTTGGGCATTATCTGGGTGAGTTTGCTTTGACAAGAAAAGAGGTTAAGCATACTGGGCCAGGTGTTGGAGCAACCCGCTCTTCAAAATATCTACCGTTGAAGTAATGAAATGATAATATGAAATACTCGAGATATTTGGATCCGGAAAAAACGGCGCGTGCTTATGGACGCGACTTACATTGCTCGCCAAAGCATGCTGAGAATGTAGCTCGTGCCATAAAAGGAATGAAGGTGAAAGAAGCCCAAAAACTACTGGAAGAAGTGATAGCGTTGAAAAAGCCCATACCATTCAAGACTCATAATACGGAAAGAGCCCACAAAAGTGGTATTGGGCCAGGAGGCTATCCTGTAAAAGCAAGCCAGAAAATTCTGGAAGTTCTAAAGAATGCAATAAACAATGCTGAATATAAAGGACTTGATCCAGATAACATGGTTATAGCCCATATTTCAACATATAAAGGACGTGTTATTGAAAATTACATGCCCCGCGCTATGGGAAGAAGCTCAGCATGGAATGAAAGGACAACGAATGTGGAGATAATAATTGAGGAAAGATAACATGGCGATAGAAAGAAAATTTGTACAGGAGAATCAAAAGAGGGTGTTGCTAAAAGAGTTTTTGATGAAGGAAAGTGAGAGAGCTGGCTTCGGCGGAATAAAAATACAACGAACTCCATTGGGCACGCTCATAACGCTCGAAGTAGAGCGCCCAGGTTTAATCATAGGGAGAGGAGGAAAGAGAATAAAGGAACTTACAGAAACAATAGCCAATAAATTTGGGCTTGAGAATCCACAGATTGAGATAGAGGAAGTTAGTGATAAAGCTGCCCTTAATGCGCAACTCATGGCTCAGAAGGTTGCTGCTGCTCTGGAAAGAGGCTGGCATTTTCGACGTGTTGGCCATTCCACCGTGCGTCGCATCATGGATGCAGGCGCAAGGGGCTGCCAGGTCATTATATCTGGCAAACTTACCGGAGACCGACATAGAACCGAGAAATTCACAATGGGATATATAAAATATTGTGGCGAGGTTGCGAGCCGTGTTATGGACGAAGGAATAGCTACAGCTAAGACAAAGCCTGGCATTATAGGTGTAAAAGTTCGCATTATGCCTCCAGGCGCTCGCCTGCCAGATGAGATTGATATTTTGGAGGAGGCGAAAGAAGAGGCGAAGGAAACAAGAACGAAGGCTGAAATCGAGAAGGAGGAAATGCTTGAAAAACTGGAAAGTGTGAGTATAGATGAGTTGAGTTTGAACAAACTCGCGCTTGAAGAGCTTAAAAAAGCCGGAATCAAGAATGCCCGCCAGATATATGAAATGGATATAAATGATATGATTGAAATAAAAGGGATAGGTATAAAAAGGGCTGAGAAATTAAAGGAAATGGTGAAGGAGGTGCTTAAGAAATATGAAAGCGAAGGAGATAAGAGC